>CANHYS010000049.1 GCA_947464585.1 Planctomycetaceae bacterium
CTCCGCACCTACGGCCTCACGACCGAAGAGGAGATCGAGCGGCAGTCCGCCCTGCATCTGGCGGTCTACCAGGCCGACACGCTGGCCGTGAAGTTCGCCGGCCACAGCGTGCGGTCGGCAGTGCCGCAGCCCCCCGGCGAGACGTTCGCGATCGTGGCGAAGATCGTGGCTGGGCAAACGCAGCCCGACCAGGGCTTCGCCTGCGTGCTCCCGGCCTCTCGTCTCAGCGAAAGGGAGCCGCTGGAATGGGCCGTCGCCACCAACTGCATCGCCTCCGCCCACGTCTACGACCAGGTCTCCGTGGAGATCGTGAGCCAGGGAGAGGTGCTCTTGGGTGACATTGCCATCGGCACCAGCTGGTCGAGCATCGCCGGCTGGTCGAGCAACACCGGCAGCGCGGACGCAGCGCCATGAGGCACGGCTTCGCGGTGGCTCTATCGCTGTGGGTGGCATGCCTCTGGTGCGGGATGGTCGCGGCTACCGCGCCCGAGCATGAACTCGAGGCGGTTCGAGCCGAGACGATGCGGCCCTACGCGGGTCCGACGTCGGAGGCCCAGCCGCAGGAAGGATTGAAAGGAAAAATCCTCTGCGGCTACCAGGGCTGGTTCAACACACCCGACGACGGCGCCAGCCTCGGCTGGAAGCACTGGTTCCGCGATGGCAAACGGCCTCCGGACCTCGACAACATCGGCATCGACATCCTGCCCGACGTCTCCGAACTGGCCCGCGAGGCGCGGCACGCCACAGCCCTCATCGGCAGCGATGGCCGGCCGGTGGAACTGTTCAGTTCGCTCCACCCGCAGACGGTCGACACGCATTTCCGCTGGATGAACGACTATGGAATCGACGGCGTCTTCGTGCAGCGGTTCGCCGCGCCGCTGGCGAGCCCGAGGCACCTGCGCAACTGCACGATCGTGCTCGACCACTGCCGCACGGCGGCAAACCGCCACGGCCGAACCTACGCCGTGATGTACGACCTCTCCGGGCTGAAGGCAGGCGGCGCGGCCGAAGTGCTGGCCGACTGGCGGGCCCTGCAGACACGGATGCAGATCGGCACTGATCCGGCCTATCTACGGCTCGGCGGCAAGCCGCTCGTGGCTGTGTGGGGGATCGGATTTGGCGACAAGCGGGCTTATGGTATCGCCGACTGTCACGAGATCATCGCGGCGATCAAGGCCGATGGCTGCGCGGTGATGGGCGGCGTTCCCACCGGCTGGCGGACGCTCAATCGCGACGCGGTTGCCGACAAGTCGCTCCACGAGGTGGTGGCCATGTGCGATGTCGTGAGCCCGTGGACTGTGGGCCGCTACCGCACGTCCGACGAGGTCTCCCGGCACGCCACCCGGGATTGGGCGGCCGACGTGGCGTGGTGCCGTGAGCGATCACTGCTCTATATGCCCGTCGCCTTTCCGGGCTTCAGCTGGCACAACCTTCACGGGGGTCCAGTGGGTCAGATTCCCCGCCGCAAGGGAGAGTTTCTCTGGCGGCAGTTCGCCGAGGCGAGCCGTGTCGGGGCCGAAACGATCTATGTCGCCATGTTCGACGAGGTGGACGAGGCCACGGCGATCTTCAAGTGCGTCGATCCGCCTGCCGGCGAACCGGGCAAGCGTCTCCTGAGCCTGGAGGGCATGCCGAGCGACCACTATCTCAGGCTCACCGGCGAGGCGGCGAAACTCCTGCGGGCCCGAGCCCCGCTACCCGCCCAGCCGCCATTGTGACGTGGAGTTTTCCGGTGATGTTTCGTTTTTTCACACTTTTGCAGAAGCCGACAGCGTCTGACGCCCCTCTCGCCAGCGAGCGACTCAGAGCATACACCTCGGAATATCTTTTGATGAAAACAATGAGTATCGCGCTGCTTGTCGTCCTCGCGGCATGCCCTGCCTTCGCGGGAGATCTGGCCAAGCCGACGACGCCGAACCCGGGATTGCATTACTACTACCCCGTGCCGAGAGTCGCCGAACCGAAGGTTCACGACTTCGACGTCGTGATCTACGGCGCCAGCCCCGCGGCCGTCTCCGCGGCATGCCAGGCGAAGAAGATGGGGAAGTCAGTCGGCGTGTTCGTCTTCAGGCGACACGTCGGCGGAATGTCCTCCTCCGGCTTGAGCGACGTTGATTTCGGGAAGAAGGAGGCCATCGGGGGGCTGGCTCGAAAGGTGTTTCTCGAGTTCTGGCAGAACAGGGTCCAGAGCCCGGCGAACGCCGAGACGTTATTCCTCACCATGCTCGCAGAACGGGAGATTCCGGTCTTCTTCGAACACCGGTTGGCCACGGTCGAACGAGAGGGGACGAGGATCACGAAGGTGACCTTTGAAAACGGGAATGCGGCCCGCGGCAGGATCTTCATGGACACGACCTACGAGGGCGACCTCATGGCCCGCGCGGGGTGCGGTCACGTTGCGGGCCGGGAGTCGAGCGCCGAGTACGGCGAGAAGCTCAACGGCATCCAGATCGGAGCGCGGCAATCGCCTCATAACTTCCAGTGGATGGTCGATCCGTACAGGGAGCCTGGCAATCCCGCGAGCGGGCTGATCGAGGGCGTGAGTGCGGAGGCATACACGACCACCGACCACGGCAAGGCGGACAAGCGCTACCAGGCATTCTGCTTCAGGATGTACGCCACTGCAAAGGATCCCATTCCGTGGCCCAGGCCCGACGACTACCGGCCGGAGCGGTACGAACTACTCAAGCGGTACGTCCAGGCGGCTCCGAACTCCGAATGGTGGAACCTGATCTATTCCCGCGGCCCGCTGAAGTTGAACGAGGGCGATTGCAATAACGCGGGTCCGGTGTCGATCGACTTCGTAGGCGGCAATTCAGGCTGGGCCGAGGGGACCTACGAAGATCGTGAAACGATCTACCAGGCGCATGTGAACTATCAGAAGGGCTACATGTATTTCCTCGCGAACGATGAAAGCATCCCGGAGGAGCTTCGAAGCCGGGTAAGGAAGTTTGGTCTGAGCAGCAAAGAGTTTCCGGAAACAGGCGGCTGGTCGCACGAACTCTACGTCAGGGAGGGCCGCAGGCTGCGCGGCGACTATGTGCTGACCGAGCACGACTGCCTCGGGAAGACCATTGTCGAGGACTCGGTTGGCCTGGGCAGCTTCATCATGGATTCGCACGTGGTGCGCCGCATCATCTACAAGACGGCCAAGGACGCGCACATTACCCACCTGCGAACCTCGGTGCCCGATGAGATCAACGCCGCCCAACGGGAATGGACGGGCGACATGGTGGGCGTCGAAGGCCAGTTCGACTATGCCGTTCCCCGTCCGTACCGAATCAGTTACCGGTGCATCCGTCCGCGGCGAGCGGACTGCGAGAACCTGTTTGTTCCCACCGTCATCTCCGCGACCCACCCGGCGTATGGTTCGTCGCGGATGGAACCGGTGTTCATGATTCTGGGCCAGAGTGCGGGAGCCGCCGCCGCGATCGCGATTGACGAGAAGATACCCGTGCAGGACGTCGACTACGCCAGGTTGCGTGAGGTGCTCCTGGCCGAAGGGCAGTTGCTCGACTAGGCAAGAACAAGGTGGAGGGAAAAGGAACGGCCACCAAATCGTCAGACGTGTGTTTTTACGGCGATTTTTCGTTTTTTGGCACTTTTTCGGCCCGCGGCGGAAAAGTCTTTTGAGATCGAAACGCGAACCGCGCGAAGCGGAGTCGAGAATGGGGAGGGAGTCATGCTGATGTTTCAAGCGAACGACGTGGCCCGCCGTGGTGTGCGGCCTGTGTATCCCGTCCACCTGCGTGGACTGAGGGGTTTCACCCTCGTAGAACTCCTCGTAGTCATCGCGATCATCGGCACGCTCGTGGGCCTCTTACTGCCGGCCGTGCAGGCAGCCCGGGAGACGGCCCGACGGTCGTCCTGCAGCAACAACCTCAAGCAGCTCGGCCTCGGCATCCACAATCACTTCGACGCCAAGGGGGCCCTGCCGCTGACCGCGACCGCTCCTCCGACAGCCACCGCCGCGCAGATCACGAGCGGCTGGTACAACAATTACACACTCTTGAGCGCACACGCCATGATCCTGCCGTTCATCGAACAGCAGAGCATCTACAGCGTGATGGATCCCGCGCAGAACGGGAGTTGGCATCACGACAACGCACGGTTTGGCAGGGTTCGTGTTCCTACCTTCCTCTGCCCGTCGGCAGACAACTCCAACGCCAACGCGGCCAGTTGCCCCGGGAACAACTACGGCTGGTCGACCGGCAGCAGCACCCACTCCCATTTCACCGGCGCACCCGACAGCCAAAACGGCATGTTCAATCCGGTCAAGGCCTTGAAGTTCAAGGACGTGACCGACGGCCTCTCGAAAACACTGATGGCAGCCGAGTTCCTCGGCGGAAAAGGGACCGGCGAGTTTCCCTACGATCTGGCGGGTGTGGGGAATTCACCCGGTGGCTCGATCTGGCCAACGGCTGCGTTCATCACCACTGCGCAACTCCAGACGCTCGCCTCGGCGACAGTGAGCTCAACCAGTGGAGCCAACGGCCGCTATTGGAGCCGCGGACTTCCGACGCAGACGGTCCTGAATACCGTGGCGCCGCCGAACTGGCTGGCCCCCACCATGGCCAACGGCATCGGGGGCTGGGTCACCGACTGCGGCTATTCGGCGATGCCCCCCCGCAGCATGCACGGCGGTGGCGTGAATGCCGTGATGGCCGACGGCGCCGTGGTCTTCATCCCCGACAGCGTCGACATTCTGCTCTTTCAGCAGCTCGGCAACCGCAAGGACGGCGCAGTGAACTCGAATTCGTTCTAAACCTCCGGGCCACCCACCGACCGACACCGACACAAACACCCTTCATGCCATCCACACAACGAGCTGCCGCGACTGTCTTGATGTGTGGGGCTGCGATCCTGGGCCTGCTGCAGCCCGGCTGCGGACCGAGCAACCTGCCCAAGACGCGAAAGATTCAGGTCGCTTCCAACCCACTCAAGGAGGTTCGTTCCTACCTCGAAGGCTACGTGCAAGGGCAGCCCGTCGGCAGCGAACGGGAACTCTTCCCGAAACTCGTGGACGAGATCCGAAGCACCGATGCCGATAAGGCCGCGGTGCTCGAATCAAGCCTCGCCGAGATTGTGAAATCCCCGGCTACCGCCCGGGCCCGAGCCAAAAAGCTGCTCGATGAGCTGTGATCCCGCTGTCAGGATGGCCTAGCCCAGCGTGACCGCAGGGCAAGGTACAAACGTGCCCCCCACAGAACAACAAAGAGTCAGCCAGGCTCTCCTCCAACGCCAGGCCCGGCGAGGCCCAACCGGAGCACGCTCGATGTCGCCGATGCCCCTGCCTCGTCCTTGGTCGCCGATTCGTGCCGCGAGCCTGATGGCCGTCGCCCTGCCCCTGCTGGCCGTCGTGGCCAGCGGCACCGAGGCCGGGCATCCGAATGTGCTCGTCGTGATGACAGACGACCAGGGGCTTGGCGATTTCTCCTACACCGGAAACCCGATTCTCCGGACGCCACACCTCGACGCCTTTGCCGGCCAGTCGATCCGATTCACTGACTTCCACGTCGCCCCGATGTGTAGCCCCACCCGCGGTCAGCTGCTCACCGGACTGTCGGCCCTGAGGAATGGTGCGACGTCGGTCACGGCGGGCCGCACGTTCCTTCGGCCCGGCCTTCCCACACTGCCCGAACTCTTCGCTGCAGCGGGCTATGCCACAGGCCTGTTCGGCAAGTGGCACCTGGGCGACGCCTACCCTCACCGGCCCGTCGACAAGGGGTTTCAGGAGTCCCTGTATCACCTTGGCTGGGGACAGCTCCATAGCACCGCCGAGTGCGGCTGGCCGCTGATCGACGGCCGCTGTTTTCACAACGGCGTCGAGCAGCGATACCAGGGCCACTGCACCGATGTCTGGTTCGAGGCCGCCAAGGAGTGGATGAAGCAGCAGAAGGACGCCGGCAAACCGTTCCTCTGCTATCTGCCCACCAACGCCCCGCACGGCCCGCACGTCGACCTCGAGGAGTTCGTCGCCCCCTACCGCAAGAACGGCGTGCCGGCAGGATTCTTCGGCATGATCGCCCACGTCGATGCGCGGTTCGGCGACCTCGACCAGTTTCTCGCCGCCGAGGGTCTTCGGGACGACACGATCGTGATCTTCATGACTGACAACGGCGGCACGGACGGCGTCAAAACTTTCAACGCCGGCCTGCGCGGCGGGAAGACGAAGTATTACGAGGGCGGGCACCGCGTGCCCTGCTGGGTACGCTGGCCGCGGGGCGGGCTCGGCGGGCCGCGGGACATCGACGTGCCGACGCAGAACACCGACGTCCTGCCGACGTTGTGCGACCTGTGCAACGTCGCCCCGCCCGGCCGCCCGGTCGGGGATCTGCCATACGCTGGAACCAGCCTGGCGGGCCTCCTGCGTGGTGCCGCCACGGCGATTCCGGAGCGGACGCTCGTCGTGCAATACGGCCAGACGCCGCAGAAGCACGATGCCTGCGTGATCCGCGGCCCGTGGAGGCTGGTGAAAGGGAAGGAACTCTACGACGTCTCCGTCGATCGTGGCCAGGCAAGGGATATCTCGGACGATCATCCAGAGATCGTGTCGAGACTCCGCTCCGACTACGAGCAGTGGTGGTCGGGCGTGGAGCCGTCGCTCGACCGTTTCGTGCCGCAGAGCATCGGCGCGAAGCAGCAGCCCGTGGTGGAACTGACCAGCGGCGACTGGGAGGACGTCTACGCCGACAACTTCGGTCTTGTCCGCGGCGCCGTCGGCGGCGCGAATGGCGGCCGGTGGCACATCCATGTGGAGCGGCCCGGCACCTACTCGTTTGCGCTTTGGCGGTGGCCGCCCCGGATGGAAGCGGCGATTGGGGGCGATTGCCCGGCGCCGGGAATCCCGAGACCGCAAGGAAAGGCTGCAGCGTCGGCCACGTTTCCCGGCATCGCCCAGGCCCACGTGCGGATCGCTGGCATCCACGGGCAGGTGCCGGCCGATCCGGCCGACACGACGGCGACCGTGCAGGTGGCACTTCCGTCCGGAACGACCACGCTCGAAGCGTGGTTCGCCGATGCGACAGGCACGGCACTCTGCGGCGCGTTCTTCGTGACGGCGAGCCTCGTAGAGGCCCCGGGCGGCGACGAAGCCGGCCGCGGGGCTCGGTCGGCTCCGGCGAAACGACCGAACGTCGTCTACATGCTGGCCGACGATCTCGGCTGGGGCGACATCGGCTGCCACGGCGGGCCGACCCCCACGCCCGCCATCGATAGGCTCTTTGCCTCCGGCGTCGAACTCCGTCAGTTCATGGGATGGTGCGTCTGCTCACCGACGCGGGCGATGCTCCTCACTGGCCGGCACCCCTTCCGAGTCGGCACCGGCCCGGAGGTGGGCGGCGAACTGGCTGCAGCGGAAACCACGATCGGCGAGGTTTTCAGGTCCGCGGGCTACCGCACCGGCGTCTTCGGCAAGTGGCACAACGGTGACGATCCCGACACGCCGGAATACCGCGAGGCCTTCGCCGCGGCGTGGAAGGACAAGCCCAACAAGACTCCTTCCCGCGGCCTGGGCGTGAACGCCCACGGGTTCGACGATGCATGGATCTATTACGGGGGCGGAGCCGATTACTTCACGCGCCGCACCGTCGACAACCGGGGGCCGGTGAGCTGGTGGCACAATCGCGAGTTCCGCCCCCGCGATGAGGGCTACACGGAGGACCTGATCACAAAAAAGGCCTGCGCGTTCCTGCGGGAATCGGCCGGTGGCCCGTTCTTCTGCTATGTGCCCTTCCATCTCGTGCATGACCCCATGCAGGCGAAGCAGGAAGACCTTGCAGCGGTGGATGCGTCCGTGACCGCCCCCGACAAGCGAATCTACGCCGCGATGGTGCGGGCACTCGACGCCAACGTTGGAAGAATTCTCGCGACCCTCGACGAACTCGGCCTGCGCGACGACACGATCGTTGTGTTCACGAGCGACAACGGCGCCACGCCGCAGGGACGGAACCTTCCGCTTCGCGGGACGAAGCACACGATCCTCGACGGCGGCGTGCGGCTTCCGACCGCGATCCACTGGCCGCGGGGCGGCGTCGCCGGCCGCCAATGGGACGGGCTTTCGAGCGGCATGGACATGCTGCCGTCCCTCGCATCGCTCGCAGGGATACCCGTGCCGCCAACCCGGCCGCTCGACGGCCGCGACATCGGGCCCGCCCTGTCGGCAGGGACGGAAAGCCCTGTGGAAGGCGTCTATTGGGCGTGGCACGGGGTCGACGCGATCCGCACGCCACGTTGGAAGCTCCACCGATTTTTCGATCGCATGGAACTCTATGACATGTCGCAGGATCCGGGCGAGGAGACCGATGTCGCCGCCGCTCATCCGGACATCGTCACCGAAATGACTTCGAAACTCGACGGCTGGGCCGGGTCGCTGTCGGCGGCGTTGTCACACAGGCCGCCCGCGCTCGCCGGTGCTCCGGCACCCGATGGCGACGTACTCGAGGTGAGCGTGACGGTCACCGACAAGGCGCGGCCTGCCGACCAGCTGCTCGTGCACGTCGCGACGCTCGAGAAGAACGTGGAGGCGACCGACCATGTCGAGTTCGACGTGGCGGTGATGCCCGGCAGCCTGCCGGACCGGTTTTTCTACACTCCGTTCAAGCGAGCCGCCCAGGACAATACAGTGCGGCTGTTCAAGCGGGGCGATGGCATCGACCAATTCGGCCGGGAGCAGGTGCTTGGCCCCGCACCCCGGGGGCCGGCCGGCGCATGGGAGCACCGCGTGGTCGGACTGTGTAGCTACGCCCCCCATGCCCTCCCGCTCCACGGCGTCGTCTTCACCGGCGGCCGCCCCGGCACATATACGATCCAACTCGACAACCTGCGCATCCGGCACGCCGACGGGTCGACCACCCCCATCTGGACGGACAGGTCGCACACCCGGTTCCGCAAAACAGCCGATTCCGAGTCGTTCACCGGGGTTGCCGTGAAAGCCGTGCCGGCCGGCTTGTAAACGGCTTCCGGCCCCGCGAGGAGCAGGACCGGCTTGGCGGTCAGGTGAGGAGCGTTGTGCGAGAGCCGGGCGACGGATTCGACTGACCGACGCCCAAAAGGGGACGCAACGTCAATGACCCACCGGCCATGAGAAGAGCCGGATGCGGTTGCCGTCGGGATCGGTCGTGATCAGCTCCCGAAAGCCCTCCGCGTGCATCTTCGGCGCCGTGACATCGGCATCGCACTCGGCCAGCCTGGCGTGCACCGCGTCGAGATCGACCACCTCGAAGCCCAGGCTC
>CANHYS010000050.1 GCA_947464585.1 Planctomycetaceae bacterium
CGCCCGCCTGTTCTCAGCCGCATAGGCTTCGTATTCAGTGCTCAGCGGCTGCGGTTTCATCGCCGGATAGACAGCCGGTTCCGCGCAGCTCTTGAGCACCCCGTAGAGGCCGTAGTAGTCGCGTGTGGCAATCGGCTCGAGTTTGTGGTCATGGCAGCGGGCGCAGCTCACCGACAAGCCGAGCACGCCCCGGGTGATCACGTCGATGCGGTCGTCGATCACGTCGTCGTCGACCTTGTCGTTGGGCCGGCGACCGACGTTGAAAAATCCGAGCGCTGCCAGATTGCGATTGTCGTCGGGCGTGACGCTCGCGAGGTCGCCGGCGAGCTGTGTCACGACGAACCGATCGAATGGCATGTCTTCGTTGAAGGCCCGCACGCACCAGTCGCGGTAGGTCCAGGCGAATGGATAGGGCTTGTCCTGGCCGCCGCCGCCGCCAAAGCCCATGCTGTCGGCATACCGGGCCACGTCGAGCCAGTGGCGGGCCCACCGCTCGCCATACCTTGGGCTGGCGAGCAGGCTCTCCACGGCCGATTCAAAGGCCGCGGGCGACGCATCGGCGGCGAATGCATCCACCTCGCCAGCGGCAGGCGGCATGCCGGTGAGGTCGAGGCTGGCCCGCCGCACCAGCGTGCGGCCGTCAGCCCGCGGCGACATCGACCAGCCTTTGGCCTCGAGCGCCGCCTGGATGAAGGCATCAATCGGCGTCTGCACGAGGTCTCTCGCTTTGACGGTCGGCGGCTGGGGATTCGCGATCGGCTGAAACGCCCAGTGGGTGCGGGCACGCTCGTAGAGTTGTTCGAGAGGCGAAGGCGAGCCGCCGGCCGTCCGCGGGTCGGCCGCACCCGTCTCGACCCATTTCACCAGATCGGCGATCTCCTCCTCTGAGAGTGGATCGTCGGGGGGCATCGCCTTCATCCCCTTTTCACCACGCACGGCGTGGATGAGCCGGCTCTCGTTGGGCTTGCCCGGCACGAGGGCGGTACCCGAGACGCCGCCGCGCAGAACCGCGGCTGCCGAATCGAGCTGCAGGCCACCGCTGGCGTCTTCGGAGTGGCAGTCGATGCAGCGGTCGACGAGCAGCGGCCGAATCTTCTTCTCGAAGAAGTCGAGTTGGTCGGGTGAGATCTGCGGCGCGGCCGCATCACCAGCGCGGGCCAGAGCCGCCGGCGAGACGGGCAGGCACGCCATGGCGACTGCCAGGATGACGATGCAGTGTCGAAAGCCGTTGGTGATCATCGCCCCCCCCTGTTGCCGGTCAGGCGAACCACGATTCGATGACCCTGCCATGCACGTCGGTGAGCCGGAAATCGCGGCCCGAATGCCGGAACGTGAGCTGCGTGTGGTCGATGCCGAGGGCATGGAGAATCGTTGCGTGCAGGTCGTGCACATCGAGCGGGTTCTCCACGGCGATCGCCCCGAAATCATCGGACGCGCCGTAGACCTGCCCGCCCCGGATTCCGCCGCCGGCAAGGAGGATCGTGAAGGCACCGGCGTTGTGGTCGCGGCCCGGCAACCTCTTCAACTGCGGGTTGTTGTTGTCGGTCGTGGGCGTGCGGCCAAACTCCCCCGCCCAGACGACGAGCGTGTCCTTGAGCATGTCGCGGGCCTTGAGGTCCTTGATCAAGGCGGCCAGGGGCTGGTCGCCTTCCTTGCAGAGCTTGCGGTGCCGCTCGTCGTTGTCGTCGTGCGTGTCCCAGCCGTTGTGGTAGAGCTGTACGAACCGCACGCCCCGCTCCACGAGCCGACGGGCGAGCATGCACTGCCGTCCTATGGCTGTCTCGCCATAGAGGCGGTGCACGCTCACCGGCTCGCGGGAAAGGTCGAACGCATCGCGGGCCTCGATCTGCATCCGGAAGGCCGTCTCGAACTGAGCGATGCGGCCGTCGAGGAAGCTGTCGTCGCCAATGCGACCGGCATGCTCGCGGTGCAGCCGCTCGAGGAGATCGAGTTGCCGCCGCTGCTCGGCGAGCGACGTGGAGCCGCTGCGGATGTTTTGGATCAGCCGCGCGGGATCGAGCCGGCCGGCTTCGATGCCGGCGGTGGCGATGCCGGTGCCGGCCGTCCCCGCCGGCAAAAACGCGTTGGAGAAGCCGCGTTCTCCTCCGGCCGCGAAGCCCTGCGGAGAGAGATGCACGAAGGCTGGCAGGCTCTCATTCTCCGAGCCGAGGCCGTAGACGCACCAGGCTCCGACGCTCGGCCGGGCGAGCGCCGCCTCGCCGGTGTTCATGAGATGCTGCGCGAGCTCGTGCACGCTGTTCTTTGCCGTCATGCTGCGGACCACGCAAAACTCGTCGATCACGCCGGCGACGTGCGGCAAGAGATCGCTCACCTCGATTCCCGACTGGCCGTGCTTGGCGAACGTGAACGGGCTGCCCATGAGCTTGCCGGAGAGGCGGCCCATCCCCTTGGCGGCCTCGGGCGCCTTGGCGAGGTATTCCTTCGCCACCTCGTCGATCGGCCGGTTGTGGTATTCGTTCAACTTCGGCTTGGGGTCGAACGTGTCGACCTGCGAGGCGCCGCCTTCAGCGAAGATGTGGATCACATGCTTCGCCCGCGGGCGGAGCTGATGGCCAGCCCGCGCTCCCGCTTCGTCGCCAAGCGACTGCGGGTTTGCCAGACCGGCCTCGGCGAGGAGCGTGGCCAGGCCGAGGCTGCCGACTCCGAGCCCCGCGCGGGCCAGCATGGCACGGCGTGACAACGGCGATGCGTGACGAATCAAGTCGTGCATGACAACACTCCGCAGGCGGGATCTTCGCAGTTCGTCGGGGAAGGGCTGTGGGCCAGGCTGGCTGTGGCCCACATTCTACTATCGGCAAGTGTAGGTCGGCCGGTAAGTGTAGGTCGCCCCAGCCCCTCTCGGTCGCCCGTGCTTCAATTTTGAAACGATTGCTACGATATTGAAAGCCCGGGGAAAATGCCATTTCGCTACCCTTGTTTTGGGCGATCGCGGAGAGATGCCGACGGCTGCCATGGACCGCTTTCCGCTGCCTTCGTCCGGCCAGGCCGGCGGAACGAGTCCTGAGCGGCCCGTGGCATCAATGGCCGTCAGGCGTCGCTGAAGAACGCCAGCAATATCCGCGCAAGGATCTGCTCGCCGTGCTCGTTGGCATGCACGCGATCTCGGTAGAAGAGGTGGGGATGCAGGCCCGAGGAGCGGAGGTATTCGCTCCATGGCGTCGTCATGTCGAGAAACCCACAGCCCGCCTCGGCGGCCCACGCCCGCAGGTCGCGGCCCTCCGGCGACGTCGCCGAGTGCGAGGCGGCTGCGAGTTGCTCCTCGCTCCGCGGGTCGGCTGAGCCAAAGGCGCCGGTCATCAGCAGGAATTCGGTCTCGGGACGGGCAGCCCGCAGCTGTTTGATCGTGTCGCGGATCGGCCCGATGCCCGCCCGCTGCACAGTGCCGTCGGGAAGGGGACGGTCGCCGCGGCTGATGCCGCCGATGATCACGAGATCCGGCTGGAGCGGCACGACGTACCGCGCGAGACGGCCCTCCTGGCCGAAGAAGTGGCAGCCGCCGCCGCCGCGGACGCAGACGAAGCAGCGGATCGTCGCGCGCGGATACCGCTGGCGGAGCCCCCCGATCCAGCCCGACCGCATCGTGTCGTTCACGATGCTGTCGCCGAGCGCGACGATTGTGAGCCTGCCTCCGTCGGCGAGCGTGCGGCGGGTGTTCGCGAGGTGCTGCCAGTCGTGCGGCGGTGGCGTGAACTCGCCCCGCGGCAGCGTGCCTTGGATCGTCGCCACCTGCGCCGGCGATCGGCCCGGGTATTTCGTGAGCGGCGTTCCTGAGTCCGGCGGCGCGAGCGGCAACGACTCGAAGACGAAGACTCCCTCTTCGGACGGCTGTGCGGGCTGCGGCACATCGGGCGGATGCGTCGGAGGCAGCGGCCCCGATACCGGAAACGTCACGGGCGAGTCGGCGGCCATGCCGCTCGGGCCGACCGGTGAATTGACAGCCGAGCGATCCTGAATCGCGGCATCCTGGCCGCGGGCCGCCTCGAGGCCGAAAGTCGCCACCACCACGATCAACAGGGTGCGAACTGTCACTTTTTTTCCCGTCGCAAAGGAGGAGATTTCGAACCGAGCCTCGCTGCCGTTCAAGAGCACGACGCCCTCCACTGGTAAGGAACCCCGCCCGCGTGGGAAACGGGCATCAGGACTGAATGGCAACAAAAACAGTAGGTATGAAATTGTGACACCGCTTGCAAAAGCTGCTCACGCCCGCGGCCGGGGAGGAGACGAGGCGGCGAAGTGGCGGAGCACCGTCTCGCGAAATGCCTTCACATGCGGCTGTTCGAACCGCGGTGTCCGCGTGAAAAAGGCGATCGCCTCCACGCCGAAGAGCCGCGTGACCTCGCGGTAATGCAGGCCGGCGAACCCGCCGCGGCCAACAGGGGAGCGGCCGAGGAGTTGCGGGCTCACCGACGCCACGGCTACGCCCAGCCCGAGGCGGACATACTCAGCGAGTAGATCGGCGCCGCCGGCCGTGAGCGAGGCCGTCACCCGGCCCCAGAGCCCTGCCGCCTCGAGCACCGTCTTCACCCGCTGTCGCGAAAAGCTCCCCTGCCGCGTGAGCACGAGCGGATGCCGCACGAGCGGCTCGAGCGAAAGCCGCTTGGAAGCGAGGAGCGGATGCCGCGGTGGCGCGACGATCACGAAGGGATAGTCGAGGAGCGGCCAGCTCGAGACCGCCGCCGGCATCTCGGCATGCACCTGTCCGGCGATCGCGACATCCACCTCGCCAGACTCAAGCCGCTCGAGACACTCTCCCGACGTTCCCTCGTGGATGTCGACCTCCACGGTGGGCCAGGCGGTGCGGTAGGCAGCCAGCGGGGCTCGCAGCTCGTGCAGCAGCAGGCTCGACGGCACGGCGAGCCGGAGCCGCCGCCGCGTCGCCTTCGCATCACCGTCGAAGAGGCCGCGCAGTCCATCGAAGCCCTCGACGACGGGCGCGGCCCGTTCGACGAGCAGCCGGCCCTCGGCGGTGAGCCGCGTCTCGCGGCCGACCACATGCACGAGTTCGACGCCAAACTCTTTCTCCATCGCCCGGATCTGCTGCCACACGCTGGCAACGGAGAGATCGAGGGCCCGTGCGACCGCGGCGAACGTGCCTTTACGGGAGAGTTCCACGATGGCGCGGAGCTGCCGCAGGCGGAGTTCCTTGAAGTAGCGGTGAACGCGCGGCACCGGCTGTTCCCCGGGGGAATCTGAAACCTCGGCGTATCCTAACACGCGTGCATCTCCAAAAAGTCTGCCGGTTTCAAGCTCCGGCTGCGTCGCGCAGCTGGGCCGGCGTCAGGCCGGAGTTTCGCTTCATGACCGTGGTCATGTATTGCACGGAGCCGAAACCGGCGGCCGCTGCCACGTCGCGGATCGGGAGTTCCGTCTCCATGAGCAGGCGGCGGGCCTCCGTCACCCGTAGCCGGAGCAGCTCCGCGTGAATCGAGCGGCCGATCGCCGTCTTGAGCCGCCGTTCGAGCGACGCCCGCGACAGGCCGAACAGCCGCGCAAGCTGTGTCGGCGGGGGCGGGTCGGCGAGCCGCTGCCGAAGCTCCCGGAGAGCGCCGGCCACGACCGGGTCGCCCACGGCGAGCGCGTCGGTCGATTCGCGGGCCACCACCCGCAGCGGCGGTAAGGCGACTCCGCGGACCGCGGTTTCGGCCCCGCCGCCGTCGAGGATGAGGCCCAGGAGCCGCGCTGCCTCCTGGCCGAATCGGATCAGGCCCACGTCGACGCTCGAGAGCGTCGGCCGGGCGGCCTCGCAGGATAGTTCGTCATTGCCCACACCCACGATCGCCGCCTCATTGGGCACGGCCCGCCCGGCCACTCGGCAGGCGTCGATGACCGCACGCGAGTCTGCGTCGGAAGGGGCCACGATCCCGGTGGACTTTGGCAGGCCCGCGATCCAGTCGGCAAACGCCCGCCGCCGCTTCTCGCGGGTGCCGCCCGCCGAAGCAAGATAGACCCTCTCCGCACCGGCCGGCCTGCCCGTCTGGTGAAACGCGTCGGCCCAGACGGCGGCATCGGCGAGCGGCCGCGGCACGGCGAGCGCCACGGCGTTGAGCCCGCAGCCGGCGAGGTGTTCCACTGCCAGCCGCACGATCGCCGCACGATCCACGGCGATCTCAACATCATGTTTCCGATTACCGGCCACGGCCAGCCGCACAACGGGCAGCGCGGAGCCGACGGCGATCTTGCAGACGAGCCGCGCCGCAGCAGGTGGCTGCCGCCCGCCGCGGTGGCCCGGCCCGTCGGCCAGTCGGCAGGCCCAGCCTCCTCGCTCCCGGGCAAACTGGATCACGCCAGCGATCACGCCGCGGGCCACGGGGCTGCCGCCGTCGTATGCAAGTTCGACCGTGCGGCTGCCGTCCATGGTCGATGCTCTCGTGTTGCAGCCTGCTGACTCCGTGATGGCCTCCAACTATCGACGCATCGCCCCGCTCTGCCCACACGGCATTCTTCCAAACGGCATTGAGGCGCCGACAAAAGATAGGTCTCAGTCGGCCGTCGGTTCTGTCCGGGCGGGTGGCGAATGCAATGAGGGAGATAGAAGAAAGAACTATCTGCCCTGTTGCCGTGCCTTCTGCCGCGATTGAAACCCTTTGGGGATCAAGAAGTCTTCCGTGGGGCTGCCGTCCGGCTCCTGAATCAACTCCAGCGTCTCGATCAGCGGGATCTTGACATCCTCCTTCTCGATCAGCGCCGTGAGCGTCTTAGGGGAGATTTTCTTGAGGTTCGGGAGGGAGAGCGGGCCTTTGCGCTTGGCGAGGGCGGCGGCGATCTCGACGGAATCAGGGGATTCGATAGCGATGATGGAGGAGAGGTTGCCATCCCATTTGTCGAGAGCTGCGAGCGTCTTGGCGATGTCGATGTCGAGCGTGGTCAGTTTCGGGACTCGACCATCCCATGCCGTCGACCCCGCGAGCGTCTTGGCGAGGTCGGCGTCGAGCGTGGTCAAGCCGTTGAGGCGCAGCAGTTTGCCCTTAAACTCCGCGAGCGTCTTGGCGAGGTCGGCGTCGAGCGAGGTCAGGCCGAGGGACAAATCTTGGCCCTTAAACTCCGCGAGCGTCTTGGCGATGTCAGCGTCAAGCGTGGTCAGGCCGTTGAGGGACAGCAGTTGGCCCTTGAACTCCGCGAGCGCCTTGGCGGTGGCCGCGTCGAGCTCGCTCAGGCCGTCGAGGTACAGATATCGGCCCTTGAACCCCGCGAGCGTCTTGGCGATGTCGGCGTCGAGCGCGGTCAGGCCGTTGAGGCGCAGCCAGCTGCCCTTGAACTCCGCGAGCGGTTTGGCGATGTCGGCGTCGAGCGAGGTCAGGCCGCTGAGTTCCAGATAAGGACCCTTGAACTCCGCGAGCGCCTTGGCGGTGGCGGCGTCGAGCGTGGTCAGGCCGTTGAGTGAAAGATCTTGGCCCTTGAACTCCGCGAGCGCCTTGGCGGTGGCGGCGTCGAGCGCGGTGAGGTTCGGGAGTCGAACCCACCCAGCCGTCGACCCCGCGAGCGCCGTGGCCTGCTCCGGCGTCAGGCTCTCGATCTGATTCGTGTCTGCGGGCAACTCGTCTGCCAGTGCGCAAGCTGGGCTGAGCCACACGAGCGACACAATCAGGGCGGCAGCCAAGATCGACGAGCCAGCGGCGGGCTTCATGACGAATCACGCAAACAAGTGGCGGGAGGAACGGGGAGAAGGTTCCCGACAGCTTACTCCTGAAATACATGCCCAAGAATGCCAGCCAACCACTCCCGGAGAGTCAATTCACACCCGGCTCCCGCACGACTCTCCGCATCCGACCGCCAGACCGCGCGCCATCCGCGCTCGGCGGGGTTCTATCTGCCCTGCTGCCGTGCCTTCTGCCGCAATTGAAACCCTTTGGGGATCACGAAGTCTTCCGTGGGGCTGCCGTCGGGCTCCTGAATCAACTCGAGCGTCTCGATCAGCGGGATCTTGACATCCTCCTTCTCGATCAGCGCCGTGAGCGTCTTGGAGGAGATTTTCTTGAGGTTCGGGAGTGTGAGCGGA
The DNA here is from genome assembly GCA_947464585.1 of Planctomycetaceae bacterium. The sequence goes on from CANHYS010000050.1 coordinate 8,018, forward strand.
CCTTTGCGTTTGGCGAGGGCGGCAGCGGTCTCGACGGAATCAGGGGATTCGAAGGCGGTGATGGAGGAGAGGTCGCCATTCCATGCCGGCGCCCCCGCGAGCGCCTTGGCGGTGGCAGCGTCGAGCGTGGTCAGGCCACTGAGGTTCAGTTCGCCCTTGAACTCCGCAAGCGACTTGGCGGTGTCGGCGTCGAGGGTGGTCAGGCGCTTCAAGTCACCTTGGAATAGCTTCGCCCAAACCAGTGCCGTCTCGGGAGTGAGCGGGTTCTTGTAACGAAAAGCTTCGTTAAACAGCTGTCCCTCGAAGGCGGTGAGCGACTTAGCGGCATCGGCGTCGAGCGTGGTCAGGCCGTTGAGCCAAAGCGTGCTGCCCTTAAACTCCGCGAGCGCCGCGGCGGTGGCGGCGTCGAGCGTGGTCAGGCGGTTGAAGTACAGATCTTGGCCCTTAAACTCCGCGAGCGCCGTGGCGGTGGCGGCGTCGAGCGTGGTCAGGCCGTTGAGCCAAAGCGTGCTGCCCTTAAACTCCGCGAGCATCTTGGCGGTGTCAGCGTCGAGCCTGGTCAGGCCATTGAGGTACAGATCTTGGCCTTTCAACTCCGCGAGCGCCGTGGCGGTGTCAGCGTCGAGCGTGGTCAGGCCGTTGAGGTGCAGATAGTTGCCCTTGAACTCCGCGAGCGCCGTGGCGGTGCCGGCGTCGAGCGTGGTCACGTCGTCGAGGGACAGCCTGCTGCCCTTAAACTCCGCGAGCATCTTGGCGGTGGCGGCGTCGAGCGCGGTCAGGCCGCTGAGCCAAAGCGTGCTGCCCTTAAACTCCGCGAGCACCTCGGCGGTGGCGGCGTCGAGCGTGGTCAGGCCGCTGAGCCCAAGCCAGCTGCCCTTAAACTCCGCGAGAATCTTGGCGATGTCGACGTCCAACTTGGTCACGCCGTCGAGGTGCAGATAGTCGCCCTTGAACTCCGCGAGCGCCTTGGCGGTGGCGGCGTCAAGCGTGGTCAGACGGTTGAGACCCAGCTGTTGGCCCTTGAACTCCGCGAGCGCCTTGGCGATGTCGGCGTCGAGCGAGGTCAGGCCGCTGAGTTCCAGATAAGGACCCTTGAACTCCGCGAGCGCCTTGGCGGTGGCGGCGTCGAGCGTGGTCA
>CANHYS010000051.1 GCA_947464585.1 Planctomycetaceae bacterium
AGCCAGTGAAAAAGGTCAGGAATCATCAGGAATCGGTCGGCTGCCGCCAGCACGCTTGGGTGCTGCCGTTTCAGGGCGAGCAGTTGATAGAGCGAGTTCAGTTCCATGAACTGCAGGCCGGTCGCCGCGAAGATCTCGTCGCGGGGCACAATCGCCTCGGCGGCTGCGAGCATCCCCTGGGTGCGGGCATCGCGATAGCAAACGGGATTGGCCAGCAGGCCACCGTCAGCCGTCAGAAATGAGAAATCGACGCCCCAGGTATCGACGCCAACGCTCCGCACCGCGGTGCCATGCCTGCCCGCGGCCGCCCGGAGGCCGGTGACCACCTCCTGCCACAGCCGCACCAGATCCCAGACGAGTTCGCCCCCCATCGAGACCGGTCCGTTCTCGAACCGGTGAATTTCCTCCAGTTCCAGCAGCCTGCCGTCGAAGGCTCCGGACACGACCCGCCCTCCAGAGGCACCCAGGTCGATCGCCAATGCCACGGATCTCACCATGCTGCACGCTCCTGCCAAACGGACATGTCCGGGAAAGACCCGCCATTGTTCCGTTTTTCGATCCGCTTTCGAAGGGGGTGCCCCAAACCCGCCCCCGGGCGGCCCGGGAGAGCGGCAGGCCTGGGAAAAACGGCGAACTTTCCGGTGTCAACGGGCTCCTCGTGTGTTATTCGCGGCGGAAGGGTCGATACTTCCCGAGTAAAAGCCTATTGTTAAGCTGGTTGGGCAACATATGCAGGATTCAGTCAGTGCAGAGTCCTGCCTCTCGCCGTTTTCCGGTCAGTGGGCAGTCGCCATGGGATTGAACGCCATCGAATCGAAGTCTGCCGGCGTCGCTCCGGAGGTGCTCGAGGATCTGGCTCAAGCCAGTCGTTTCCTCGAAGGACTCGAGCCCCCTCAGATCATCGCGTGGGCCGTGGAGCGGTATGGACAGCGACTGACGATGGCCACGGCGTTTGGCCCCGAGGGCTGTCTGATCATTCACTGGCTGGCGACCATCGCCCCGAAAACGTTTGTCTTCAACCTCGACACCGGCTACCAGTTCAACGAGACGCTCGAACTCCGCGACCGCATCGCCCGCCGTTATGGCATCGATGTGTCGCTCGAGCGGCCGGAAACAACGGTGGAGGAATACGAACGGGCGCATGGCGGCCCGCTGCATCAAAGCGATCCCAGCCGCTGCTGCGGCGACCGTAAGATCGCCGTGATCCGTCGTGTCCTCACGAGGTTCGATGCATGGATGAGCGGCATCCGCCGCGACCAGAGTTCGGACCGCGCGGTTGCCCCGATCGTTGGCTGGGACCACAAGTTCGACGTCGTGAAGATTTCGCCGCTGGCCAACTGGACCAAAGCCAAGGTCTGGGATGCAATCATGCGGGAGGATGTGCCTTACAACCCTCTGCATGATCAGGGCTACATCTCCATCGGCTGCTGGCCATGCACCAGGGCCATCAGCTTCGGCGAGGATGAACGGGCAGGTCGCTGGAGTGGCACGGCCAAGACAGAGTGCGGTCTTCATTCCCGTGATCATTGATGATTGATGTCGGCCGGGATTCTGAAGCGATTCAAAAGGATTCGGGATGAGACTTTCCGCGAAGACCGAATACGCTTCGATCGCCGTGCTCGAACTCGCTCGCCAGTGGACCTCCGGCGAGCCGGTGCGGATTCGTTCGATCTGTGAGGCGCACGGCGTGCCTTCCCGTTTTCTGGTGCAGATCCTGCTGCAGCTGAAGGGATCGGGGGTGGTCACCAGCACCCGTGGCGCCGCGGGAGGCTACCAACTGGCCCGCTCGCCGGCGGAGATCACACTGGAGGATGTGTTTCGCGTGATCGAAGGGCCCGACGAACTCATGACAGCCGTCACGGCCGACCTCGCGGGCCGATCACGCACGGTGAACGTCCTCCTCGACGCCTGGCGACAGGTGGCCCGTGCGGAGACAGACACGTTGCGGAGCATCACGTTCGCCGACCTCGTGGAACGCTCCCGCGCCGTGAACGAGCCGATGTATTACATCTAGCCGCACGAAAACCTCCGGCTATCCGATCAGGGCGGTGAGCACCTCGGTCATCTCGGCCGTCTGCAACGGCGAAGCGACCATTCGGCGACGTTCGTCCACTCTGGCGAGCTCCGCCAATTCAGGCTGCGCGGGATCGAGAAGCAGCACTGCCGGCACGTTTCTGAGGAAAGAATCCTGCGGCAGCGCGTTGAAAGCCTCAACGGCATCTCTGCCGAACGATGAGGTGCTGATCACAAGGCAGTTGGCCGCCGGCGGCGACGCCGAACACCGGTCCAACGCCCGTTGCAGGTTCTCCGTCAGCAGCACCTTGTAACCGAGCTGCTTGAAGAATCCGCGCAGCTCCGCCTGCTCTGCCGGGGAAGACTCTGCCAACATCAGCGTCCCCTTCACCGCCGCCTGTGCAGCCGCTGTCTTGACGACCGTCTTTTTTTCAACGGCGCCATTGGCACTGACCGACGCCGAAACATCGCCCGCGTTCGCATATTTGGCCACCAACGGCTCGAGGGCCCGCCGCACCTCCATTGCCGACTGCCAGCGTTCCTCCGGGTTGAGATGCATCATCCGCATGACCAGGTCGACGACATCACGAGGTAGTTCCGGCGCCCTCCAGGCAAGCGGCTCGACGCCGGTGAACCGGCGTGGATCGGTGCGGACGGCGCGATCGCGCGATTCCGTCAGAGCCGACACGCCGCAGAGCGCCAGATAGGCGACCGTGCCGAGAAAATAGATGTCACTGCGAACGCTGTCGTCCTTGACTTTGCCGATGGTCTCGAGGGTCGCGTAGTCGACGGTTCGTGGCTGTCCCGTACGACGCAGCGCCTTGCTCGCCGTCGTGTCTCCGCTGGCAAGACCGAAGTCCACGAGCTTCGCATGCCCGCTGAATGAGATGAGCACGTTGGAGGCCTTGATGTCGCGGTGGGTCACGCCGAGGCGATGGGCGTATTCCAGTCCTTCCACAAGCTGGAGGATGATGCCCAACGCCCGCGGCAGGTCGATGGCCCCGCGGACCCGCACCAGTTCCCGCAGTGTCTGTCCCTCGACGAACTCCATCGTGATGTAGCTGGAGTTGTATTCCCGACCGACGTCCTCGATGGCGACGATGTTGGGATGCCGCAGCAACCGGCCCATTTCCCCCTCGCGCTGGAACGACTGGCATTTCTCGGGATCGGAGCTGTAGCGGCTGCGCAGCACCTTCACGGCGAGGATGCGGCCGTTGTCGGCGTGGATGGCACGATACACCCGCGAGAAGGATCCAGCCCCTATCTGGTAGAGGATCTTGGCCCTGCCGTAGAAAAATCCGTCGACCTCACCACGCAGGAGCCGTTCGAGTTGATAGCCCGTCAGCCGTTCATGGCGGACCAGCGCGGCTCCGAAGTCCTGCACCGGCACGTTGTGGCCGCCGAGTTCGCTCCAGACCGCGTCCATCTGCGCCGCCTGGACGAGATCCAGCTGCTCCAGACTGTGTGCGAGTTCATCAGCCGTCGACGGCTTCATGGTGAGCGGAAACCTGGCGGGATACGAAAGGCTGGGCCTGGCGGGCGGGGCAGGCGGGGAGGGCAGGGTAGGCTTCCTGAGCCGGGCCGCACGGGGCCAGCAGCGTCAAGGAACTCTACGAATATCCTAACCGAATGTTCACGTTTCTGTCGTCGATTCCGGCCGGCGGATCGAGAAAATCGGCAGGCTTTTCCTGCGTGGCCCGGATTCTTCGGCATAGAAGGCAAAACCGGTCGAACGGGGGGTTTTCCTGCGGGTCGTCGTTTGTGGGTACAGCCATCGGTTGGCTCGTTCAGGGCAGTTGGCATCTCTCTGGAGCCAGCGTCGTACCGGGTGCTACAAACCCGCACTTCGAGTCCGCCGCTGCCGTTCCCGAACGGCCTCGTGGAGATTCCATGCCCTGTCCGCCTGCGCTGCCGCCGTCGCCAGTCCGTCATCCCCTGCCGACGGTGGGCTGCTGCCTGCTCTTTCTTCTCATCTGGGCGCCCAGGGGATGGGCCGTCGACATCGAGGAGGGGTTCGAGGGCGGACAACCCCGCTGGTCACTCGCCGACGCCGACTGTAGCCCACGTGTGAACGGCCACGCGATCCAACGCGACGCGGCCCACCGGGGCGATGCTGGCGAACGGCTCGTGCTCGACGCTGCCGCGGGCTCGACGCTCCGGCTGCAGTTTCCGATCGGCGCCGCAAGCGTGATCGATGAATTCCGTGCCGCTGTCTGGGTGCGTGCCAATCGTTCCGCCATTCGGCTCGGCGTGAGGATCGCACTGCCCAACCTTCCGTCACGTCAGACCGGGCAACCGATCCATGTCGTGGTGCAGGGGACAGCCTCCCACCATCCGGACCGTTGGGAGTTCCTCGAAGCAGCCGACATCGTGACCGGACTGGAACGCCAACTTTCCGCGCTCCGCGCCCAGCACGGTCCAGCTGGCAGCCTCGCGGGCGCCGTGGTCACCCACCTCGTCCTCGAACTCTACTCCGCGCCCGGGCATTACGAGCTGGCCATCGATGACCTGCGCGTGGAGGGTCTGATTCCCGCCACGGCCCCGCGGGTCCGGTCTGCCGGATCCGCCGACTCTGGTGCCGCACTCCCCGTGCAGCAGGCGGCCTTCACCGAGGCGGCTGCCCCGACGGCGGCGTTGGCTGCCCCAACGGCGGCGTTGACTGCCCCGACGGCGGCGTTGACACGGGGCGTGCTGGAGGTGGGTGGGTTGCCATTCTTTCCCCGGAGCCTCGATCACAACGGAGAACCGCTCGAGACGATCGCTCGACTGGGCTTCAACTGCGTCCGGCTGTCGGCGCCGGCGACGGCCGACCTGCTTGCGGAAGCGGAACAGGCGGGCGTCTGGCTGGTCTCTCCGCCTCCGGATCTCCCAGACATCGACATCCGCGATGTGGACTCGCTCCCCAGCTTCTCCGCCCGCTGGGACCGGGTGCTGTTCTGGGACATGGGGAGCGGGCTGGCGGAAACCGACACGGAGCTGCTCGCCGAACGGGTGCGGCGAGTGCGGACGTGTGATTCCCGCGGCAGCCGACCGCTGATCGCAGCCGCCGACTCGGGGTTGCGAGCCGTCTCGCGGCACGTTGACATGCTCGTGGCCCGTCGCACCGTGTTGGGCACCAGCCTCGAACTCCTCGATTATCTGGCCTGGCTTCGCGAACGGCCCCGGCTCACCAGGCCAGGCACTCCGATCCTGGCCTCGCTCGCTACCGAGATCGACCCGCGAACAGCGCGGCAGGCCGCGGCGCTGTCGGGCATCGGTGGACAGGGGCTGTCGGTCGATCCGGAGAGCCTCTGCCTGGCGTCGCTGGCAGCCGTGTCGGCGGGCACGCGAGGCATTCTATTCTCGTCGACCCGACGGATCGACGGCGACGATCACGAGTCGCGGGCCCGCGCGGCAGCTTCGCTCTCGATGAACCTGCAGCTGAAGCTGCTCGAACCCTGGGGGGCCGCGGGGCGGTTTGCGGCGGCGGCGCAGTCGAGCGATCCAGAGGTTCAGGCGGTCGTGCTGGAGGCGGCGAGGGCGCGGATGGTGGTCGCCTGGCGGTGCGTGCAGGGATCGCAGATCGTCGCCAGGCACTACCACGGCGATATTCCTCGCAACTCGCAGCCGCTCACTCTGCTGGTGCCCGGTGTGCCCGAGGCGCATCAGGCCTGGGAGGTTTCTCCCGGGGGACTGCGACCGTTGCGGCACAAGCGGGTCACGGGCGGAATCTCGATCACACTCGAATCATTTCGGGCACACTCTTTGATCCTGCTCAGCGGGGATCCGGCGGTGACGGCGCACGTCCAGGAGCGCGTCCGCGGGCTCGTGCCGCTCGAACTGGCCTCGGCGCGGGCGCTGGCCGTGGGCGTTCTTGCCGACGATGCCAGCCTGCTCGGACGGCTGCCACCCACAGCGCTCGGCAACCTGCCCGTGGCCGCGATGCTCGCCGAGGCCCAACGCGACATGCAGCAGGCCGATGCGGCGGCAGCCGATCCGGCCGTGGCGATCGAGAGCCTGCGCCGTGCCGCGGCCATTGGAGGACAGGTGGAGAGACTCGCGTGGGAACGCGGCGTGCTGGCCACCGGTTCGATGGTGGCCAGTCCGCTCTCCACGTCCGACGCCACGCTGGCCGAGCATTGGCGGTTCATCGACGCGCTCGCCGCCACCGCTCCCGCGACGGAGTTGCTCGCCGGCGGTGGCATGGATCGCATCGAGGACCTCGCCGAGGCCGGCTGGCGGCATTTCGCTCTTGAACAGCAGTCTCTGCGCACGGCCGTCGAGATCGACCGCTCCCAGCCCGCCGTTGGGAGTGGCAGCCTGACCATGAAAGCCGAGCCGACGTCCGTCAACGAAACACCTGTGGTGGTCGAAACACCGCCGGTCTGGGTGACATCACCCGCGGTTCGCGTCCCGGCCGGCAGGCTGCTTGAGATCCAAGCCCGTGTCTGGGTGCCACGGCCGATCAAGGGGAGCGTGGACGGACTGCTCGTGTTTGACTCTCTCGGGGGCCCCGCCCTCGCCGAACGCGTGGGCATGACATCGGCATGGCGGCGACTGGTGCTCTATCGCATCGTCCCTGCCGATGCCGCCGACGAACCGTTCACCGTGACGTTCGCGCTCACTGGCATGGGCGAGGCGCGGATCGACGATGTATCGGTGCGTGTGCTGGAACGCAGTGCCGGCGGCATTCCCGCCGCCGTCGTCTCTGCCCCTCGGCCGGCCGGATCCACGCCCGCGGGATTCCCGCAGCCGAGCGACCTCCTTGCCGGCCCCGGTGCCGCGCCCGCGCCGCTCCCCAGCACCGCGCCCACGCCGCTCCCCGACGTGGGGGCAGGTCCGGCCGCTGGTGCGGGTTCCCCAGGGGCAGCCGTGGCTCCCGGCGTATTCCCGGAGAGTCCGCCGGCGGCTTCACCGCAGTGGCCGGGCATGAATCTCGAATGGCCCAAACTGCTCCCGTTTGGCCAGTCATCCAGTGCTCCGCCACCCGGCCCTGGCGGCGGCACGATCGACCCGTTCAAGCGGGCCCGCGCAGCGCAGCCGTAGAGCGGGGGGGCGGGCACACGGATCTTTCGCCGGAGGCTACATTCTGTCGAACTTCCGTGGCACTCGTCCGCCGTGACTCACGTTTCTCATCCGGGACATCCTCAACATGCGATCTGGATTGCGGTGCCGTTCCGAACTGCTTCACGCCATCGATACCGCGGCGCACGCCGACCGGTTGGTGTCGGCTGGGGCGCTTGCCGTCGCCGGTGCCGTGATTGAAGCCACGGACAAGGCGTTGCTGGAAAACAACGCGGCCGTGGCCGACCAGGCCGCCGGCGGGCTTGCCCATGAGACGGACGGCTCTCCAATCAAGGAAAAATCGGTCGGTGATTACGTGACGGCGCTCGACATGAGCCTCGACCGGCACCTGACCCGCGCGCTCACGGGCATTCACGAGATGGCCATCATCTCCGAGGAGGGGCCGGCCGCCGGTGATCTGCACGCCCTCCCCGAGGCCTGGCTCATCGATCCGCTGGACGGCACGACGGCCTCCATCTGCGGCGAGACGGCGCTCTGCGGCCCGATGGTCGCCCGCTTGGAGCAGGGAGAGCCGCGGATGTCCGTGATGCTCTCGCTCGATGGGACAACGCTCGCCATTGCCGAACGCGGTGTCGGGGCGGTGGTCCTCCGTTCGACTGCCGACGGATACCGCTGGCTGCCGGCGAGCGGATACGCATCGATTGGCACGCTGAAAGAGGGCTGCGTGCTCTTCAATCCGCAGAGCGACAGCGGTCGATCGCATCCGGCGTTCGTGAAACTGCACGACAGCCTGCGGACCGGGGCCCACACGATGGCGATCGAGAGCCGAATCCCGCACTCGATGGCCAGCCTTGCCTTGGGCACCAAACGGCGGCTGGCCGTGATTCACGACAACTCGGCGTCGCATCCCAAGCAGATGGCCTGGGACGTTTTGCCGGTCAAGCTCTGGGTCGAGGAGCGAGGAGGCGTGTACTGGGGAGTCGATGGCAGGCCCTACGACGTCCGCCACCCAATGCCGATCATTGCCGCCACGCGGGCCGACGTCGCCGAGCAACTGCTTGCCCTGGCAGGACTATAGCCAGCCGCCGGCGACGCATGCCCGCCGCTTCCGTGATGCATACAAGCCCCCGGCGGGAACCGGGGGATCTCGTCGCCTGCGCTTCGGGCTTTTTTGGATGTATCGCACGTCACTGCTGCTGGGCCTCTTCCTCGCTGCCATACAGCGGCGCGGTTCGCAGCACGGAGTGCACGGGAGCATCGAGCGGGGCGAGTTGATCGTGCCATGAGAGGGATGGCAGGCGGTCGAGCGTGCGGGTGGCGACACGCACCTTGATGCGTTCGTCGCCGGCACCGCGGTAGGTGCCCTTGTTGGGCGGCACATCGGTGAAATCCCTCCCCATCGCCGTCTTCACGAAATGGGCGTTCACGGGGCAGCCGTTCGTCGGATCAAACCCGGTCCAGCCGATATCGGGCAGCCATACCTCGCACCAGGCGTGGCTCTGCGACTCTTTGTTCTCCCGGTGGATGTAGCCACTGACGTAGCGGGCCGGTACCCCGAATGACCGCAGGACGGCGATCATGAGATGAGTGAAATCCTGGCAGACCCCCTTGCCGCGTGTCAGGAGATGGTCGATCGGCGAGGTGGCGTCGGTGACATCACGGGCATACTCGAAACGCCCACGGATGTATTCAGCCACCTGGCAGACCCACATGCCGACCCGCATCCTCGGCATCGGCCGCAGTTCTGTCAGCACCGGGTCCAAGAGCGGCGTGGCTCGTGCGGGCCCGCGGAGCGGCAGGTAGTCGAGCGCCTCGAGCGGCAGCTGCCAGCCGTCAGCGGTGCACTCGGCCGAAAAAGCAGTCTGGCTGGCCATCGGCCCGATGCCCGCATCCTCCGTCTC
>CANHYS010000052.1 GCA_947464585.1 Planctomycetaceae bacterium
GAGCGCCGCCACGTCGAGCCATTCCTCGATGCCCGAGAGCTTGGTGACGTCGGCCTGCACGATGTCGACCGCCTTCTGGTCGATGTAGTCGCGGAAGTCGTGGAGCGTGTAGATCGTCTCGCCCACGGCAATCGGCACGTCGAGCGCCTTCGCCAGTTCGGCATGGGCCCGCACGTCGAAGGGGTGCATCGGCTCCTCGAGCCAGGCGATGTCGAACTGCTCGAGCCGGCGGCCCCAGACGATCGCCGTCTTCAGATCCCAGACGGTGTTCACATCGACCATCAGCTTGATCTTGTCGCCGATCGCCTTCCGCACCGCCTTCACCCGCTCGAAATCCTCCCGCGGGTCGGGACGGCCGAGCTTCATCTTCACCGCATCAAAGCCGCGGTCGATGATCCGCTGCATGTCAGAGATGAGTTCCTCGGTGCTCCAGGTCAGCCAGCCGCCGTCGGTGTTGTAGGCCTTCACCTTCGTCTTGCATGGGCCGAGATGCCGCCAGAGCGGCTGCTCCTCCAGCCTGAGCTGGATGTCCCAGAGCGCGAGGTTCATCGCCGCCAGACCGACGCGGGCCACGCCCACCCTGCCGATGAAGTGGGTCGTCGAGTGCATCGCCTTCATGAGCGAGTGCCGCTCGAGCGCGGGCTTGCCGATGACCGCCGGTGCGTAGCACTCGTCGATCATCACCTTGGCCGCCTTGAGCCCCTTGGAGTAGTTCCAGTTGAAGCCGTAGCCGGTGACACCCGCATCGGTGTGGATCCGCACCTGCAGAAACTCGACGGAATCGACGCTCGACTGCGAGTCGGTGATCGTGCGCTGCCCCAGAGGCACGTCGACGAGCACGGTCTCCACCCCGATGATCGTCGGAGAACCACTCAGAGTGGATGAGCCGCCGGCAGCACTGCTCGTGCCTGCCTGGGGTGCGGTGGACGTGGAACTCGTGCGACCTGACTGCAGCGTGGACATACGGCTTCGGATTCCTGATTCTTGCGGTGAAAGACTCCTGGCTCCTGTCGCGCCCGTCGGCACCGCTGGAGCCTCCTCATGTGCGGAGCCCTTCATATACTGAAACGACAGTTGTCTCGCAATGAGACAACTGTCTCAAATCGCGATCGCGGCTTTGCTTGCCATACCTATCCGCATCGGCATGATGCCTGAAAACATTGACTCCAGACGCATCGCCAGATAGTCTGAAGCCTGTCGTGACAGTAATTTGAGTGGGGATTCGGCGCGAAGCCTGTGCCGCCTGCAGCTTTCCGGTCATCGCCCTGCCACTTTAGGAGCATCCCATGCCATCGCGTTCCACACGCTCGCCCGCCGGCCGTCCCGACCAACGGGGCTGTCAGGAGTTTCGCTCCCTGATGTCGCGGGTGACCCGCCGCCACGCCGTGCAGGCAGGCACGTTCGGCGCACTGGGCCTGTCGCTTGGCGACATGTTAAGGCTGGAGGCCCGGGGCGAGGCCAGCAACGAGGCCTTCCAAACGACGAAGGCCGGAGCGACCGGTCCGGCCAAGGCGATGAGCGTGATCCAACTCCACCTCGGCGGCGGTTTTCCGCAGCATGAGTCGTTTGACCCGAAGCCCGAGGCGCCGGTGGAATACCGCGGCTCGTTCGGCGTCGTGAAGACCAAGAATGGCGACGTCTTCAGCGACAACTTCCCCAAGACCGCCGCCATCACCGACAAGATCTCGATCGTGCGGACCGTGGTCGGCAAGATTCCCGATCATGGCCTGGCCACCTACCACCTCTTCAAGGGCTACACGCCCACCGCCGTGATCGACTATCCGGCGATGGGCTCCATCGTGTCGCACGAACTGGGTGGCCGGGGAGAACTGCCCCCCTACATCGCCATTCCGAATCAGTCGGCCTTCGTGGGCGGCACGGGCTTCCTGAGCAGCACCTACGGTCCGTTCGAGCTCAATGCCGACCCGGGCCAGAAGGGCTTCAAGGTCAGGGATTTCTCGATTCCGGAGGGCGTGCCGCTCGATCGCTTCGACCGCCGCAAGAAGGCCCGAGATCTCGTCCAGCGTCGGATTCGGGCCATGGAGGCCGATCCGGCCACGCTCGACACGATGGACGATTTCTACAAGAGCGCTTACACGCTCCTCACCTCAAAGGACGCCCAAAAGGCCTTCACATTCGAGGGTGAATCGGAGGACACGTTCAAGCTCTACGGCAACGACACCACAGGCTCGGTCCGCGGCCCAGACGGGAAATACCACACCAAGGGTCTGGCTGAGCGGCTCATCATGGCACGCCGGCTCGTCGAGGCCGGCACTCGGTTCGTCACCGTCACCTACGGCTCCTGGGATTCGCATGTCGACGTGAAGAAGAGCTGCCTCGAGCAGATGGCCCCGCTCGACGCGGCGATCGCCGGCCTGATCACCGACCTGGACCAGCGTGGCATGCTCGACACCACGCTCTTCTGGCTGACAAGCGAATTCGGCCGCACCCCCAAGGTGAATGGCGACAGCGGCCGCGACCACTGGGCCCGCAACTATTCGATGCTGTTGGCCGGCGGCGGGATCGCCAAGGGCGTGATCCATGGCGTCAGCGATTCCACCGGGGCCGAGCCTGCCCGCGATGGCGTGCCGCTGGAGGACATCCAGTTCACCGTCTACAACCTGCTGGGCATCGACGCCAACAAAGAACTGGTGGCGTTCGGCACCCGGCCGATCGAGATCATCAAGGATGGCAACCTGGTCAAGGGCATCCTGAGCTGACTTCAGCCGCGAGCGCGCGGGACTTTGCCTTCGAGACCCAACGGGGGCGCCGACGAGGAGAACCCATCCATGCCCTTTGCCTTTCGCGACTGTCAGTGGGTCCTGTCTTTCCTTGTGACCGCCGTGGTGGCCGTCGCAGCGTGTGCCGTGTTGCCACGCAGCCTCCTTGCCGCAGACGCATCGCCGCCGCCGGCTGCCGCCGATTCCGCAGCGAACTCCGACACTCCCAGTTTCCGTCGCGACGTGATGCCGGTGTTGTTCCGGGCCGGCTGCAACTCCGGCACCTGCCACGGCTCGGCCCGCGGCAAGGACGGCTTCATGCTCTCGCTCTTTGGCTACGACCCGAAGGGCGACTACGCTCGCATCGTCAACGACATGCCGGGCCGCCGCGTCAACGCATCAGTGCCCGAGCAGAGCCTCCTGCTGCTCAAGGCGCTTGGCGCGGTGCCGCACACGGGCGGCAAGCTCTTCGACAAGGACAGCGACCTCTACAAGACGCTCCTTCGCTGGATCGAGGCGGGCGCGCCGGACGACGCAGAAGCGGTGCCTCAGGTCGTCGGCATCACGCTCCCCAAGGACAGCGTGGTGTTCAAGAAGATCGGAGGCCACGGGGTCGCCCGCGTGACCGCACAGTTCAGCGACGGCACGAGCCGCGATGTCACCAGCCTCGCCCGGTTCTTCTCGAATAATCCGAGCGTGGCCACGATCGACGCCGACGGCAAGGTCACGGCCGTCGCCCCGGGCGACACGAACGTCTTCGCCCGCTACAGCCGATTCACCGTTGGCGCCGAGGCGATCGTGCTGCCTCCCGAGGAGGGCTTCACATGGCCGAATCCGCCGGCCAACAACTTCATCGACACGCTCGTCTTCGACCGGCTCCAGCAGCTCCGCATCATCCCGTCCGACCTCTGCGACGATGAGACCTTCCTGCGCCGCATCACGCTCGATCTCGCGGCCAGGCCGCCCACGGTCGAGGAATACCACGCCTTCATGGCCGACACGAAGCCCGACAAGCGGACGAAAAAGATCGATGAGCTGCTTGCCGCCGACGCCTTCGCCGACCTCTGGGCGACGATCTGGTCGGAGCACCTGCGGATCATCGGTGGCAACTACGCCCCCCAGGCCACCCATGTGAAGGCGGCTGATGTCTTCCAGGAATGGATTCGCGCCCAGATGCGTTCCGGGAGGCCGCTCAATGAGTTCGTCGCTGACATGGTGGCCTCGTCGGGCAGCAATCTCTCGAATGGCCCGGCCAATCTCTACACCATGATGCTGCACCAGGTGCGGGTGGAGCCGAAGCCGCTGGCCGCCGACTTTTCGCAGCTCTTTCTCGGCGTGCAGATCCAGTGCGCGGAGTGCCACAACCATCCGTTCGACCGCTGGACGATGGACGACTACTACGGCTTCGTCAGCTTCTTCACCGGCATCAAGCGGAAGAACGGGATCGAGCCGCGCGAGCGGCGGATCTACTTCGACACCTCCGTCGAGCCCGCCAAGCACCTCGTCGACGGCCGGCCGATGCCGGCGAAGGTGCTCGGTGCCGTCGAACCAGTGGGCGGCGACGGTGACCCGCGGAAGGCGCTCGCGGCGTGGCTCACATCACCCGACAACGAGATGTTCAGCCGGAACCTCGCCAACCGCATCTGGGCGCAACTGCTCGGCCGCGGCGTGATCGACCCGGTCGACGATATTCGCGTCAGTAATCCGCCGGTCAATGCCCCGCTGCTCGATGCGCTCTCCAAGCGTCTCGTCGAGGTGAAGTTCGACCTGCGGAGCCTGGTTCGCGACATCTGCAACTCGCGGGTCTACCAGCTCTCGAGCCAGCCAAACGCCTCCAACGCCCGCGACACGCGGCAGTTTTCCCACAGGCACCTCGAGCGTCTGCGGGCCGACACGTTGATCGATTCGGTCGTGGCGGTCACCGGCGTGCCCCGCAAGTTCGAAGGTTTTCTGACGGGCACCCGGGCCATCGACGTCTACCCCAAGACCAGCGGTGACACCGCGGGCCCCCACTACGGCGATCCGTTCTTCCACACGTTCGGCCGCGCCAGCCGGGCGACGGTGGCCGCCGGGGAGACGAAACTCGAGCCCACGCTCTCGCAGGCGCTTCATCTTGCGGTGGGCGACAGCGTTCGAGACCGCCTGAGTGCGGGGGGCGTGGTGAAGAAGCTGATCGAGACGAAATCGACGCCGGAGGACATCATCGACGAACTGTTCATCCGCACGCTCTCCCGCCGACCGACGACGGAGGAGATGACGGGCATGCGCGAACTGGTGGGCGACGACGTGAAGGATCAGGCTGTCTACGAGGACATCTTCTGGAGCCTGCTCAACTCGACCGAGTTCCTCTTCAACTATTGAACACGCCCAACTGACCACCGATAGATGGCGACTCTCTCTCCCCCGGAAGCATCGATGACGATGGCCCCCTCCTCTTTCGCGTTTCCCCGGTCCGGCAGCAGCCGCGATCGGCGCGGCTGGGCGGTCGTGATCGCGGTCTGCTGGGCGCTCGCGTCAGTGCCGGCCACGGCGATTGCCGTGATGCACATCGAGGCCGTGTCGCCCCGGATCGGCCAGCAGGGAACCACCGTCGAGGTGACGATACAGGGAGCTTTCCTGAAGGGGGCCCGCGAGGTCATTTTCTACAGGCCCGGCATCCGCGCCACCAAGATCACGGAACTGCCCGACCTCAAGTACCGCGTGGGCCTCGCCCACGGCAACTACATCGAGGAACAGATCTCCTGCCAATTCGAGATTGCTCCTGACTGCCCTCCGGGCGAGCATCCCTTCCGCATTCGCACGGCCACGGAGATCACGACGGTCGGCACGTTCCATGTCACGCCATTCCCCGTGATTGAAGACACCGACAGTGAAGGGGGAGGCCCGAAGAACGACACGCGTGAGACGGCACAGGCCGTCACGCCGAACGTGTCGATTCGAGGTCGCATTGTTAACAACTGGCCCGATGTCGACATCTACCGGGTGCCCGCCAAGGCCGGGGAGCGGCTGTCGGTGGAGGTGGAGGCGGTCTGGATCGCCGACCGGCACTACGCCGACTCGGAATACGACTTGGCGCTGCGGATCCTCGACGAGGAGGGACGGGTGCTGGCCGCCAACGACGACAACCCGCTCCATGTGCAGGATCCGATGGTGTCGCTGAAACTGCCCCGGGATGGTGCGGTGTTCGTCGAGATCCGGCCATCCGTATTCAATACCTATCCGGCCCCCTACGTCGTGCATATCGGCACGAATCACCGCCCGCTCGCGGCCTATCCGCCGGGGGGCACTGCTGGCACAAGCCAGAAGGTCCGGTTCCTTGGCGATCCGCTCGGTGGCTACGACGACACGGTGGCGATCCCCGCCGAGACTGGCACGTTTCCATATTTTGGCGATGCCCCGATGCCTTTGCTCCTGCGATCGAGCGGTTTCCCCAACGTCTTGGAATCCGAGGCCGCGGCGGAGACCCGTGTCGAAAAACTGCCGGCGGCCGTCAATGGCATCATCGACCGGTCCGACGACACCGACGCCTTCCGCCTATCGGTGAAGAAGGGGGATCGCGTCCGCATCCGCGTCTTCGCCGCCACCCTCGGATCGCCGCTCGATCCGGCAATCCGCATCCGGCGGCTCGATGCCGCGGGCAAACCGGAAACGATCGAACTCGAGGCCGACGACGCCCTCGTCGTCGACCGCGACATTTTCGGCACGTCGTTCCGGTCCGTCGGGGGGCTCAAAGACCTGCTCGACCCATCCGTCATCTGGGAGCCCAAGGCCGACGGCGACTATCTGCTCGAGGTCCGTGACAGGAACGGCTCGGGCAGTCCGACGAGCGTCTATCGCATCGAGATCGAACCCGCCTCCGACGCGATCTTCGCGCTCCTGCCGGGCACAGGCGATTGGAATGAGTCGCTCCGCAAGGTTGGCCTCGCCGTGCCGCAGGGCAACCGCTTCACGATCAACGTCTCCCTGCCGCAGGGACAGGGGAACACGTTCACAGGCGAATTCGACCTCGTGGCCCGGGGGCTGCCGGCCGGCGTGCGGCTCGTGTCGCCACGTTTCCCCGCAGGACTGCCGGCCAACGCTGAGTGGCCCGTCCAACTCGTCGCCGATCCAGCGACGCAGCCTACCGCAGCCCTGATCACACTCGATGCGGTGCCGGTCGATTCCTCCCGCACGCTGCGCACCGGATCGCAGCAGAATCTCCCGTTCATCAACCACTCCGGTGGAGATGCTTGGCGGACGGTCCGGCTCGACCGCTTCGTGATGGCGGTCACCGAACCGGCGCCGTTCTCCATCGACATCGTCGCGCCGCAGATCCCCATCGTCCGTGGCGGCGAACTGGCGATCCCCGTGAAGCTCACGCGGCAGCCCGGCTTCGACGACCCGGTCGACTTCAACTGCGACTTCGCGCCCAAGGGCGTCAACCCGCAGCCCGAGGCCACGATTCCCTCCGGCGAGACAGAGGCGGTGCTGAAACTCTCGGCCGATGCCAACGCGATGCTCGGCAAGGGCCCTCTGTTCGTCGTGGCGTCGCTGACGGCCCCCAAGGGCGACAAGGGCAACGCCGGCCAGATCCGCGTGTCGAGTCAGATCATCGACCTCACCGTGGCGGAGCCCTTCGTGGAACTGGCCAGCCAGCCCGAGAGCCTCCGCCGCGGAGAGAAGAAGCGGTTCTCCTGGACCATCCAGCAGAAGAGCCCCTTCGAGGGGCAGGCCTCGGTCAAGCTCCTCGGACTGCCGAAGGGGGTCCGCGTGGTCGAACCGCTGCCGGTGATCACGCGGGAATCGAAGGATCTCGCCTTCGAGATCGAGGCCTCCGATGAGGCCCTCCTGGGCGCGGTCGGCGGGCTATCATGTGAGCTGAAGGTGCTGATGGGTGGCCAGGAGATCCATCAGCGGACAGGCAAAGGCACGTTGCGGATCGATCCGCGCCGCTAGACTTTTGATAGATACACACAGACAAAACACACAGACAAACAAACACGAACCACGTTCTTCGAACCCTCATTCGAATCCTCAGGAGTCGGTCAGATGCAAGCAAGCCTGCGTTTCCTCATCGTGGCATCCACTGTCATGGCGTGCGTGGTGTTGCCCTCCATGCCGGCCACGGCCGAAGATCCGAAGCCTGTCACCTTCGACGACAACGTCGCCGGGATTCTCAAGAAGAACTGTCTGCAGTGCCACGGTGAAGCGAAACAGGAGGCAGGTCTCAACTTCGCGACGTATGCCTCTCTGGTGAAGGGGGGCAGCGGCGGCGTGGTGGTGGTGGCGGGTCGCTCGAGCGCCAGCCGGCTCCTGGAAGTGATCGCGACCGAGGATCCCGACGCGCGGATGCCACCCGACAACGATCAGCTGCCGGCCGATCAGATCGCGATGATCAAGACCTGGATCGACACGGGCCTCCGGGAGAATTCCGGCAGCTCGGTCGCCGCCACCCGCACGCTCGGCTTCAAGCCGGCGGCGGCGACGCAGGCCAACGACGGACCGCCGCCGGTGCCAGGCAAGCTGCCCGCCTTCGAGCGACGCAAGACCCACCGCCCCTACCCCGTGCTCGCCCTGGCCGCCAGTCCGCGGGCCCCGCTCGCGGCGGTGGCATCCTACGAGGCGATCGAACTGATGGCCTCGCAGGACAAGAGCTACGGCGCCATTGCCTTCCCCGAGGGGGAGCCACTCGTGCTGAAGTTCAGTCCGTCTGGCCGCGTGCTGCTCGCCGCTGGCGGCAAGCCGGTGCAGAACGGCGCAGCCGTGCTCTTCGACGTCACCACGGGCAAGCGGCTGTCATCGGTCGGCGACGAGACCGATGCAGTGCTGGCCGCCGACATCTCGCCCGACGAGCGGCAGGTGGCGATTGGCGGCTCGGGCAAGGTCGTGAAGATCTTTTCGACCGAAGACGGCAAACTCCTGCACACCCTCGCCAAGCACACCGACTGGATCACGGCCCTGGCGTTCAGCCCCGATGGGAAACTCTTGGCCACCGGCGACCGGATCGGCAACATCCATCTGTGGGATGCCAAGTCGGGCGGGATCGTGCTGCCCCTTTCCGAGCACAAGGGGGCGATCCGAACGCTCTCGTGGCGGAGCGACAGCGGCGTGGTCGCCTCCTGCGGCGAAGACGGCCTGATCGTCTGGTGGGATGTGAAGGATGGCTGGCCCGCGATCACCAAGCCGAATGCCCACC
>CANHYS010000053.1 GCA_947464585.1 Planctomycetaceae bacterium
CACCGGGGGCCGTAAGCGGCCCTACGTGCAGGACCTGACGCCGGTAGGCCAGGCCTGGCAACCGGTGGCAGCGAGTTGCGACGAGGGGATGTCGATCGACGTGCACCCGCTCATCTCGCGGGATGGCACGGCTGTGGAGGCGGTGATTCGTTGCCGGATCGACCAGATCGAGCGGATGGCCCCGGTGGGGATGACTCCGCCCGCTGCCGATGGCCGTCGGGTGCCGATCGAGGTGCCGCAAATGTCGGCCGTCCGCATAGGCGAGAGGTTTCGCTGGCCTGCCAACAGCACGCTGTTGATCGGGCTCGGGTTGGTGCCATGGCCGGTTCCCGGGCAGAATAAGGCCGGTTCGCCGGCGTTGTTTTCCGATGCCAAGCGAACGGATGTCGTCGTGGTGGTCGAGCCAAGGCTGACCGATACGCCATGAGCGACATTTCGGACGTCGTCCGGAACAGGCAAGGAATGCCAATGGAAAAGTCGATTCAACCAGCAGGAAGAAAGCCATGAGTGCCGCTCAAGACCGCCGCGTTGTGATCACGGGAATGGGAGTCGTCTGTCCGCTCGGCCTCACGCCCGAGGATCTCTGGGCCGGCCTGGTCGAAGGCCGGAGTGGCGTTGGCCCACTGGAATCATTCCCCTGCGCGGGCCTGCCGCTGCACCATGCGGCCGAGGCGAGGGGATTCACCGGCGACATCGACAATTTCGGGCCGCTCGACGGCGAGCGAAAAAAGGCGATTCGCAAGGGGCTCAAGGTGATGTGCCGGGAGAGCCAGATGGCGGTGGCTGCCGCCCAGCGGGCGCTCCATCACAGTGGTCTGTTCGCCGCCGACGCGAAGCCGGGCAGTGTGCAGCCGGAGCGTTTTGGCTGCGTGTTCGGGTCTGACTACATGCTGACCCTGCCGGAGGATTTCACCGCCAGCGTGGCCAAGTGCCGGGGGGCGGATGGGGCGTTTGAATTCGATCGGTGGGCCACCGATGGCATGCCGCAACTCACGCCCCTCTGGCTGCTGAAGTACCTGCCCAACATGCCTGCCAGTCACATCGCCATCTACAACGATCTCCGCGGCCCCAGCAATTCCCTGACGCTCCGCGAGGCAAGCGGACATCTCGCGCTTGGTGAGGCCGCCATCACGATCCAGCGGGGTGCCGCCGACATCATGGTCGCCGGCGCCACCGGCACCCGCGTGCATCCCATGAAGACGGTGCACGCGCTCCAGAGCGAGCAGGTTGCACTGGACGACGCCGCGACGACCGGTTCTGGCCAGGCAGATCCGACGAGGTGGAGCCGGCCGTTCGACAAGGCCCGCAAGGGCATGGTGCTGGGGGAAGGTGCCGCCGTGTTCATCCTCGAGGAGTTGGAACATGCCCGGGCTCGCGGGGCGACCATCCATGGCGAGATCGTGGGGCACGCGGCCCGCAATGCGGGCCTTGCCGGGGGCATCGGCCTCAAGCAAAAGGCCCTGACGCTGGCCATGCGGCGGGCGCTTGCCATGGCCAACGTGACCGCCTCCGAACTGTCTCACATCCACGCCCACGCGGCGAGTACGGTGGTCGGCGATCGTGAGGAGGCAGCGGCGATTCACGAGGTTTTGGGGCCGGCTGCCGCGACGATTCCCACGGTGGCCGCCAAGAGCCACTTTGGCAACCTGGGGGCGGGCAGCGGGCTGGTGGAGTGCATGGGCAGCATCCTGGCGATGCGGCACGGCGAACTCTTCCCTCTGCTCAATTTTGAGGAGGCCGATCCGGACTGCCGAATCCGGGCTGCCCGGCGTGGTGATCCGTCCGGGACCGTGTTCATTTCATCGGCGGTCACCCCGCAGGGGCAGGCCGGATCGGTGGTGATCCGGGCCCTGGCTCCTTGACAGTTTTCCGCATTTGCCGTAGCTTTCACGGGTTGCGTCACGTCTTCAGAGGCTGCTGGTATCGCGGATTCTTTTCCAAACACCGTTGGGTGTTTCGGCGCCCATGTCCCATGGCGTCGGCTTTGCCGGCAGTGCTGCAACTGCCAGGCAGCTGGCATTGCCATCTCTCGACATGACGGTGATTTGCCAGGCTGAAAGCCGGGCCGTAGGTCAGGTTGTCGATCCGCTGGAGCGGAATGGATCGCCTGGCTCATTGCCAGGCCGAACCGCCTGGCTGGTCCTGATGACAGGTCACAAGACATACGCCCGAGCGTTCGTCCGAGAAATTCATGAAGCCAGAAGAAATCCTGCGAATCGTCGATGCCATTCATCGCGATAAAAACATCGACAAAGAGATCGTCTTTCAGGCGATCGAAGCAGCGCTTGTCACTGCGCTCTCCCGTCAATACGGTGAGACTGCCCAGATCTCCATCGCCATCGACAGGGCCAATGGCCGCCTCACCGGCACGCATGACGGTGCCCAGATCGACACGGCCGAACTCTCGGGCCGCATCGGCGCACAGACCGCCAAGCAGGTGATCATCCAGAAGATTCGCGAAGCCGAACGGGATGCGATCCACGACGAGTTCGAGGAGCAGATCGGCCAGATGGTGTCGGGGATGGTGACGCGGGTCGAAGGGGCCACCGCCTCGGTCTCGCTGGGTGCCACGGAGGCAATCCTGCCTCGGTCCGAGCAGATTCCCGGCGAGAGCTACCACGCCAATGAACGGATCCGGGCGACGATCTTCGAGGTCAGGAAGGTCGGCAGTCGGGTGAAGATCATTCTGTCGCGGATCCGCCCCCAGTTGGTTCAGCGGCTTTTCGAGCAGGAGATTCCCGAGATCGCTGACGGCGTGATTGAGATTCGCGCCATCTCCCGCGAGCCAGGCTACCGCAGCAAGGTGGCGGTGATCAGTTCCGACAATCGCATCGACTGCGTCGGGGCATGCGTGGGCGTGCGTGGCAACCGCATCAAGAACATCGTCGAGGAACTCGGCGGAGAGCGGATTGACATCGTGCGGTGGAGCGAAGACCTGCAAGTCCTCGTGCCCAATGCCCTGCAGCCGGCCGAAGTCGACGAAGTAATCCTTTGCCAGATGCTCGGTCGCGGGATCGTGCTCGTCCGCGAGGATCAGCTGTCGCTGGCGATTGGCCGCCGCGGACAGAATGTCCGGCTGGCGAGCAAGTTGTGCGGCTGGGACATCGAGATCATGACTCGCGAGGAACTTGACCAGCAGATCGAGCGTGCGGTGAGCGGCTTCTCGTCGATCGAAGGACTGGACGAGTCGGTGGCCGAGCGGCTTGTGGGCGAGGGTTTCCTCTCCTACGACGACCTTTCGGTGATCGAGCCCGACGACCTCATGGAGATGGGGAACCTGTCGGCGGAGGCGGTCGACAAAATTGTTGGCGAGGCTGAAAAGCGTGCTTCGATGGCCGAGGTGGCGGCGGCCGACGAGCGGCGGAAGCAGCGGGAGCAGGATAGGATCGCCAAGGCGACGGCGGATGCCGATGCGGCCGAGGCAGCCCTTACTGGCGCCGGCAGCGGTGATGTCGGCGGTGATCCCGCCAGCGATCCTGTTGGGGAGGCCGGTGGTTCGACCGTGGCTGCGGAGGCGGTGCCGCCGGCAGAATCGTGATCGGCGGAGGCTGGAGTGGTCTGGCTAGTGGGCTGTCGAGCGTTGGGTTGGTGTCTGCATTGGATCTGAGGGCAGGTGGCCGGGACGTTCCGGCGCGGAGGCGTTTGCGTGGCGGTTCGCATCTACACACTCTCGAAAGAATTGAAGATCGACAGCAAAGAGCTGGTCGAGCTGTGCACGCGCGCCGGCATTCAGGACAAGGGCTCCGCGCTGGCGAGTATGTCCGACGAGGAGGTCGCCAAGCTCAAGGAGTTCATTGCGGGAAAAGCTCGGCCCGCTGAACGGCCTGCTGCCGCTCCCGCCGCTGGCGGCTCGGCTCCCACCCCTCCCGCCCCCAAGCCGGTGTCGGCGGTCGCCCCACGGTCAACGGGGACGCTCAAGCGAGAGGACTATATCGCCCCTGCCGGTGTCGCCGCGCGAGGGAAGCCGGCGGAGATGCAGCCGCCGAAGCCTGTGGCTACGGAGCCGCGGCCGCGGCCAGCCGGCCTGAGGCCCTCTGGCGATGGGGCCAGACCGGTACCCCGGCCCGCCTTCAAACTGCCGCCGCTGCCGGCCGCAGGACGGACCCCCCCGCCCCGCGTGTCGCAGGAGCCCGCGGCGCAGAAGCCCGACGTCAAGCTTCCGCTCGATGCCATTCGCAGTGCGAAGGCCGGTGGTGCCAAGCCGCTGGCTGAGCACATGCGGAAGCACGAGCAGCGGCAGGCCGAAACGCCGCGTCCGCGTCCAGGTGGACTTGGTCTGCGTGGCGGCATGGCCGGTGGAGCAGGAACAGCGCCGCTGCCTCCCACAGACGCAAGCGGTCGCCCGCGTCGAACCGTCGCAAAGCCACACGGCGGGAAGGCCGAAGACCTCCTTGGCGGCCGCGAACAGCGACAGCTCAATCGCAAGCGGATCTCGGAGCCTCGCCTCGATGACGAGGATGGCCTTGGTCGCCGTCGGCGAGGGTCGCGTCCAAGGCGGGGGACGACGGTGTCGACCGCCGCGCCGCGGAAGGCAAATGCCACTATCCAGGTGCCGTGTAACGTCCGCGCCTTCTCGGAGGCGATCGGCCTGCCGGCCAGTGAAGTCCTCAAGAAACTGCTGGCGTTTGGCATGTCGACCATGCCGAGCATGGCGTCGATGCTCGACCGCGACACGGTGGAGTTGCTGGCCGCCGAGCTCGGCGTGCAGCTCGACATCAAGACCGCCGAGGATCTCGAGAAGGAACTGCTGGCCGGATTCGACGCGGCTGATGAGGATCCTACCCTGCGTGTGACGCGTGCCCCTGTGGTGACGTTTCTCGGCCACGTCGACCATGGCAAGACGTCGCTGCTCGACCGTATTTTGGGCATCAACGTCGCTTCCCGCGAGAGCGGTGGCATCACGCAGCACATGCGGGCCTACACCGTCCAGCGGAACGGGCTGCCGATCACGTTCGTCGACACGCCGGGCCACGAGGCATTCACGCAGATGCGGGCACGCGGTGCCAATGTGACCGACTGCGCCGTCATCGTGGTGGCTGCCGACGACGGCGTGATGCCGCAGACGGAAGAGGCGATCAGCCACGCGCGGGCCGCCAACGTGCCGATCGTCGTGTGCATCAACAAGATCGATCTTCCCGGCGCCGACGTTGATCGAATCTACCAGCAGTTGGCTGCGAACGAGCTGCTGCCGACCGAGTGGGGCGGGGAGACGGAGGTCGTGAAGACCAGTGCTGTCACCGGTGCCGGCGTGGATGATCTGCTCGACACGCTGCTCACGATCGCCGAACTGCACGATCTGCGGGCGAACCCCGATCGTTCCGCTGCCGGCGTCTGCCTCGATGCATCGATCCACGAGGGCCGCGGCGTGGTGGCCTGCCTGCTCGTGCAGAAGGGCACGCTGAAGGTCGGCGATGCCGTCGTCTGCGGCGAGGCCAGCGGCAATGTCAAGGCGATGCAAGACACGCTCCTGCGGAGGAAGATCGCCGAAGCCGGTCCATCGGTGCCCGTCTTCGTCAGCGGCCTCGATGTGGCGCCCGGTCCGGGCGATCGGTTCCAGGTGGTCGATTCGATCGCCCTGGCCCGTGAGGTGGCGGTCAAGCGGACGAGCATCAGCCGCCACAGCACACTCGTCAGTGCCCCCGTGCACGTCACGTTTGAAAACCTGCTCGACCGTCTTGGCACCCAGAAGACGCCGACGCTGAACCTCATCCTCCGAGCCGATGTCCGCGGGTCGATCGAGGCGATCCTCAAGGAACTGCAAAAGCTTGACCATCCGGAGGTGAAGATCCGCGTGCTTCAGGCGACGGTGGGCGGCGTGACAGAGGCCGACGTACAGCTTGCAGATGCTTCCGACGCTGTGATCATCGGTTTCAACGTGGTGCCCGACGAGCGGGCACGCTCGCTCGCCGAGGAACTCGGCGTGCAGGTGCGCAGGTACGAGATCATCTATCAGGTGACGGACGACCTGCGAAAGGCGCTCGAGGGCATGCTCGCTCCGGAGAAGCGTGAGGCGACGCTCGGCCGGGCCGTCGTGCAGCGGACCTACTCGATCAGCCGCATCGGCGTGATCGCCGGTTGCCGTGTCATTTCCGGCATCATTGCCAGAAACGGTCGCCTGCGCATCATCCGTGACAGTCGCATCGTCGGCGAATACGGGATCGAGTCGCTCAAGCGTGAGAAGGACGACGCCCGCGAGGTGCGCGACGGCCTCGAGTGCGGCATCAAGTTGGCCGGTTTTAACGACATCAAGGAGGGCGACATCCTCGAGTGCTACCGCGTCGAGGAAGTCGCACGGACGCTCTCGTGAGCACGCGACGACTTCTCAAGGCGGCCGAGGCGGTGCGCGAGGTGGTCAGCATGGCCATCCTCACGCAGGTGCGTGATCCGCGGGTGCAGGATGTGACCGTCACCCGGGTGGAGATGGACCCAGACATGCGGGCCGCCACGGTGCACGTGTCGGTCATGGGCAGTCCTGCCAAGGAGGAACTGGCCCTGCGGGGACTGGCGAGTTCGGCCGGATTCCTTCAGGCACAGGTCGCCGAACGCATCGAAACCCGCTACACGCCCCGCCTGAAGTTCAAACTCGATACCGGCGTTAAGCGGTCGATCGAGATTGCCAGAGTGCTCAGCGAGGTGCTCCCGGCGCCGTCGTCCGCAGCGGCCTCGCCGTCCACAGAACAACAGGCATACGGTGAGGCGGTGCCGGCAGAGCCGGGAAGCCCGGTGACCATCGAGAAGCCAGAGGAACTCGCATGACAGCAGCGAAACAGCCACAGCCCGGTCGGAAACAACTCCTCCCCAAGCTCCACAAGGTGCTCAAGAGCCACTACAAGCCAGTGGTTGCCAATACCGGCAGGCCGATGCTTGAGCAGGTGCTCTTTGCCTGCTGCCTGGAGAATTCCCAGCACGATGCGGCTGAGAAGGCATTTTCACGGCTGCTCGAAAGCTACTTCGACCTCAATGAAATCCGCGTGACAACGGTTGCCGAACTCGCCGAGTCGCTGCAAGGGCTGCCAGATCCAGCGCGGGCGGCGTTGGCGCTTCGCCGCGTGCTGCAGGGCGTGTTTGAGTCGACCTACAGCTTTTCGCTCGACCATGCCAAAAAGCACTCGATCGCGCATGGCATCAAGACACTCGAGCACATCCATGGCATTCCTCCGTTCGTGGTGCATCATGTGGTGGCGACGGCGCTCGGCGGGCACATGGTTCCGCTCGATCTGGGCGCGTTGTCTGGCCTCTATCTGGCCGGTGTCATCTCCCGCGAGGAATACGACGCTGGGAAGGTGGCCGGGCTCGAGCGGCTTGTCGCCAAGAAGAACGTCCTCGAATTCAACTCGCTGCTCCACCAGTTTGGTGCCGATGTCGTGGCCAGCCTCCATGGTGCGAACGTCAGGAAGATCCTGCAGGCCGTGAGCCCCGAATCGCTCAAGGAACGGTTCCCCAAGCGTGGCGAGCCCCTGTCCGCCCCGAACCCGCCTCCACCGGCCGCCGGCAAGGAGAGCCGCCGGGCCGCCGAGGCGGCGCAGACCGCGGCCGACGAGCACCGTCCCGCCGGACCGCAGGCCGCGGCCAGACCGGCAGGCAAAACCCCGCTGCCGCCACCGGGCGCCGGTCCGAAACGCGCCGCCGACGGAACGCCGAAGGCCGGCGGCAAGAGCGGTCCCAAGCCATTCGTGGTGAAGCCCAATGTCGGCAAGCCGATCACCATCAAGCCACAGCTCGCAGCCCCCGCGACGGAAGCGAAGCCCGACGCCGCGAAACAGGTGAAAAAGCCCGATGTCAGTGGGAAACCGCCGGCTGCGAAGAAACCGCCAGCCGCTGGCAAGCCGGCCGGTGATCCGAAGCACAAAGTGAAGAGGCCCGAGGTGAAGAGGCCCGAGGGAAAGAGTCTGGCGGGGAAGCCGCCGGCGAAGTCTCAGACAGCCTCTGGCAAGAGCCATTCCGCGCAGCTGGCGAAACGTAAGCCTCGCTGACAGACCCGCGCAGACGCCGCAGGAAGACGAGCCAAAACACGAGTTGGGGGAGCGCCATGGCAGGACATTCGCACTGGGCCAACATATCCCGGAAGAAATCGGTGATCGATGCAAAGCGCGGCAAGCTGTGGAGCAAGCTTGCCAAGGCGATCATCGTTGCTGCCAAGCACGGTGGGCCCGATCCCGATGCCAATCTGCGGCTGCGCTACGCGATCGATGCGGCGAAGGCGGTCAGCATGCCCAAGGACAACATCCAGCGTGCCATCCGTACGGGAACGGGCGAACTCAAGGGGGGCAACCTCGAGGAGTCGATCTACGAAGGGTACGCCGTCGGTGGTGTGGCAGTGATGTGCGAGATCCTCACCGACAACAAGAACCGCACCGCTCCCGAGATTCGCAAGATTTTCGAAGTGTGTGATGGGAAACTCGGTAGCACCGGCTGTGTGGCCTACCTGTTTCAGCGAGTGGGAGTGGTCCGCGTGCCGCAGGCCTCCTGCAGCGAGGACCGCCTCATGGAGTTGGCGCTCGAGGCTGGGGCCAGCGATGTGAAGCTCGTCGGAGACCGCTGGGAGGTGACCTGCGAGCCGCAGTCGATGGCGGCGGTGGTCGAGGCGGTGCAGAAGGGTGGCCTGCAGGTGGAGTCGAATGAGATCATGCGGGTGCCGACCAACACGGTCGACGTCGACGATGTCGATACGGCCCGCAAGGTGCTCGACCTGGTGGAGCGGCTCGACGACCACGACGACGTGCAGAGCGTGGCCGCCAACTTCAACATCCCCGACGAGGCGCTGGCCCAGTTGGGCTAGCGGGCCTTGGATAAAGCCGTCCGCCGCGGCCCGCGACCGCCAGCCGCTGCTCCATCCTCACCGGCCGGC
>CANHYS010000054.1 GCA_947464585.1 Planctomycetaceae bacterium
AGCGCCTGTGCGATCGCCTCGTTCGACATCCCGTGGGCGAGAATCGCTTGGATCATTTCGGTGACGGTGGGCATGGTGATTTTCAGCAGGAGGTCTTCGATGTACTTGGATTGGCCTGACAACTACGGCCAGGAGTGGCGGGCGCTTCATGGGGCCTGTGGAGTGGCCCCTAGTGTGAGGGTTATGGGCGGACAAAACCATCTACTGCTCTGACTGGCGTCGTCACGGCGATCCCCGCCGCCAACGCCGAGTCAGATTCGCCGGAGCCGCTCGGCGAGGCCGGTGGCGCGGCGTACCTTCCGCTCGACGCCAGCCCGAATCACCTCCTCGGAGCCGATGACCGTGACCTTCTTCGCCGCCCGCGTCACGCCCGTGAAGAGCAACTCGCGGGTGAGCAGCAGGCTCTTGCGCATCGGCAGCACCACGATCGCGTGGTCGTATTCCGAGCCCTGGCTCTTGTGGATCGTGAGGGCGTGGACCGTATCGACGTCCTCGAGCCGGGCGACGGGCACGCTGATGATCTTGTCTCCCAGCGGAAAAACCGCGTCCTTCCTCGGCCGCTCACCCGCCTGGTCGGGCTGCTCGACGGCAGGCACGACGACGCCGACGTCGCCGTTGTACAGCTCGATGTCGGGATTGTTGCTCGTCACCATGACGGGGCGGCCGGAGTACCAGCCGGGCGCCGGGCCGAGGCTGAGACGCTTCTCGATCCGCTGATTCCAGCCGGCGACGCCCATCGAGCCCGTCCGGTTGGCGCAGATCACCTGCAGCTTTGCCTGCTCGCCGAGCACACGTGTGGCCCGTTCGGCGTGCGAGCCTGCTGCAGTTTTGGCGAGCTCGCGAAGCCGCCCGGCATGGTCCGCCGTAAGTTGCACGGTCGCTTCGAGCTGATCGCGATTGCCGGGCTTGACCCATTCGACGTCCGCCGCGCCGGCGCTCAGAGCCGCGATCGTCGCCGCTGCGTCGCCCGCCCGGATGGCCGTCGCGAGGGCCGCAATCATCGAGCCCTCGCGGTAGCGGTGCTGGCCTGTCAGCTCCTCGAGGCGGGCGTGGAGCTGCGAGCCCGGAGTGCGACACGCCTCGGCGATGTCGGCGAGCACGGAGCCGGCCTCGACGCTCGCGAGCTGGTCCGGGTCGCCGACGAGCCGGAGCTCGGTGCTGGGGCCGAGTGCCGCCAGCAGCCGCTGCATGAGCGAACTCGACATCATCGACACCTCGTCGATCACCACGAAATCGTAGTTGAGCGGGCTGTCGGGGCCGTGGGTGAACTGTGGCGAGCGGGAAGGGTTGGAACCGAGCAGCCGGTGGACCGTGGTCGCGGGAGTGGCGCCGACCGTCTCCAGAACCTTCGCGGATGCCTTGGCCTTCGCGCAACGGTCTTCCAACGCCTGCTTCATGCGGGCCGCCGCCTTGCCGGTGGGAGCGGCAAGGGCGATCAGGGGCGGCTTCTCAGCCGATTCGATCCGGGCGATGAGATCCTTGGCGAGCGTGAAGGTTTTTCCGGAGCCGGGGCCGCCGAGGAGGATCCCGACCCGCGCGGAGCCATCACGGAGCAGGGACGCCGCGATCGCCTGCTCCTCGGCCAGCGAGCGGGCGAGATAGAGCCGCGGGTGGTCGGCGGACGTGCGGTCGAGGATGAACGGCGTGCGGTCGCTGGGTGTGCCGACGAGCGAGGGGAGTGCGGTGATCGCTTTGATCCATGGCTCGGGCTCGGTGGGCCACGCCGGCGCATCGGCGGCCTCGAGATCGATCGCGCCCGCCCACTCCTTGATCCGCGAGAGGTCGACGCAGGTATGGCCGTCGCGTGGCGTGCGGATGGCGAGGCACATGCCGAGCCAGGCAAGCAGCGACGGCTCGACCGGCTGGCCCGTGCGGCGGGCGACGGCGACCAGCATCCGCGCTGCAGCGAGGTCGGCCGTGGCGATCGCACCCGCGGCGCAGTAAGCGGCAAGCGCGGCTGTTTCATCCTGCGTGACGGTGGCCGTCATGGGCGTTCTCCGGCGAACAGGCGGCTCAGCCGGGGCCACAGGGCCCGCGGTGGCTGCCATACGAACATGCCATGCCGCCTTCCGGATGAGTCGGTCGGTCCGTCGGGCCCGCGTGTGCCGCGGATGAAGGCGTAGACGATGCCGGCGAGGCAGTCGGACGGATCAGTCTCGCGGAGCCGCCAGCGAAGCATGCGGTAGACGGCCGTGCCGTAAACCACTGCCTGGAGCGGATAGTGATGGTCGGCCATCGCCGCGGCGAGACGATGGGGGGCGTAGGCCTCGGCGGGGTGCGCCATATCCGCCGAGTGAAGCTTGTTGGTCTTATAGTCGGCGATCACGAGGCCGGGCCGCACCGAGTCGGGCCGCCGGATACGCAGCACGGCGTCGATCGACCCGTTGATGAGCCCCGCGAGCGGGATGTCGAACGACCGGTCTTGCAGCTCCTTCGCGTAGCCGCTGAGAACATCGTCTTTCGGGAGCACCGCCTCGAGCACGCGGCCCACGTCGCTTGCCCTCACACCAGCGTCGATGCCCGCGAGCGCCATCTCGAAATCCATTTCGGTAAGCCGGTCGTCAGGGGAGATGTCGGCGAAGCAGACATCGCCGAGCGGGCCCCCGAACGGCGTGCGCATCGCGCGGAGGATCATCGTGGACAGGGCGTCGTGGCGGTCCTCGAACAGCTTCGAGGTCGCCGTGGCCGCAACGACCGCCCGCACCTCCTCGTCGAGGGGCTGGCTCGTGTCGATCCGCTCGAAGATCTCGTGCACGATACTGCCGAACGCGGTGCCGGCCGGAAGGTCAGGCAACGTGAACTCCGCAGCGGGGGCGGGCAGGGCATCGCCGTCGTCGATCACCGCGGTGGCGGCGCCGGCGCCCGACTCGTCGTAGCCGCTTCCAACCGGCCCGGAATCCTCGACGGCCTGTTTCTTCTGCTGGTTGGTGATGCCGCTGAAGGACGTTCGCAGGTACGACTGCCGCACGCCCCCCGCCGGGAGCGGCGCGACCGAGACAGCTGGCGGCGTTTCCGGGCGGGTCGAAACCCAGCGCTCCGGGATCTGGGGCAGTTCGTCGACCGACCGCGGCGGCACGATCCCCTCGTATGCGAGCACCTCGCGGAGGACCGACTCTTCCTTTGTCGTCGCGGTGAGCACGCAGAGATGATGCTTGGCACGGGTGACAGCGACGTAGAGCTTGCGCTTCTGCTCCTCGCGATGAAGCCGGGCCACTTCCGCCGCCGCGGCGGGAGACTTCGCACGGACGGCATAGGCCATGTCGAGGAGCCTCGCGCGGTCTGTGTGGTCGCCGCCTCCGCTGGCCGCATGGAAGACGCCCGGTTTGTCGTCGGTGCCGCCCTGCTCGGCCTTCCACAGGTCGGCGACGATCACGCAGGGAAACTCGAGCCCCTTGGCGGAGTGCACCGTCATGATCTTCACCGCATCGTCGTCGCTCTCGACGCGGCGGAGAACCAGCTCCTGCTCGTCGCCCAATCGTGCGAGCCGGTCAAACTCCGCCAGCAGCTCATCCGGTCGACAGCCTCCCTTGGGGCCATTTTCGTGGAGGAGTTCGACGACGTGCGCGAGGTCGGCGAGATGACGCTGCCCCTCGGCGCCTGCGGTCAGGCTCGCCATCATCGTGCTGTCGACGGTGATCTCCGCGCCGCAGGCGGCGATGCCCCGCCGTCGCACGGTCGTCGCCAGCCGGGCGACCGTGTCTTGGACCGGACGGATCGCGGATTCGGAGAGTGTGCCGGCGTCACGGAGCGAATGGCTGCCGAACAACCGCGTGGCGGCGACCCGCCGGATCCGACCAAGGCTGCTCGGCTTCTCCATGGCCTCGAGCAGGGCTCGGATGTCGACTGCCATCGCGCCCTTCATCACGCTCGCCGTTCCGCCCGTGACGGCCCTGATGTGGATCCGGGCCAGGCGTGCAGCGATCTGGGTGCCAAGCCAATTCGTGCGGACGATCACACAGATATCGCCGGGCCTCACCGGACGGTTCGCCTCACTGTCCTTGATTGTGACCCTGTCCGGATCGAGAAGCTCGAGGACTTTGCGGACGGTGGGCTCCGCCAGCTTGTCTTGGCCGTTGACCTCGCCGAGATGGAGAAACTCGACTGGCTCCAGGCCGACGATCCGCGATTGGGCGTTGCGTTCGTCTGCACCGACCTGCTCGTACGTGATGCGGCGGCCCGAGGCCTCGCCGCCGTCGAGGAACACCGCGTCCTTCATGATCAGGTTGAGTCGGTCGACGAGCGGCCGGTCGGATCGGCGGTTGGTCGGCAACGTGCGGCGGTCTGCGTCGCGGGTGAAATCGACGTAGGCATCCACGTCGGCCCCACGAAACCCGTAGATTGCCTGCTTGGGATCACCCACGGTGATGAGCCGCCTGCCATCGCCCCCCGGGAAGAGCCGGCGAAACAGCTTCCACTGCAGCGGATCGGTGTCCTGCGCCTCGTCCACGATCGCGAGTTTGAACCGCTCCCGCAGCTGCGTGACGACCGCGTCTCCGTGTGCCCCGGCGACCACCTCCCAGGCCCGCCGCAGGAGACCGTCGAAGCTCGGACGCGACTGCATCGCGGCATGCACCCGCTCGACGCATCGGCTGACGAGATCAGCGGCAAGCGTCAGCCGTTTCTCGGCGTCTCCCTTGAACTCCTGGTCAACCCACGGCTTCATGAAGGGATCGCTCGCCGCGGTGGTGACGAGCGAGCGGATCCGGTCCTCGTCCCATGGCCGTCCCTCGATGGCCTCCTTCACGACCTCGTCGTTGACGACCTCGTCGATGATGCGCGAGAGGGCATCCTCGTTGCCGTCGGCCTCCGATGGGATCCCGGCACAGGCGAGCACCCGCATGCAGACCGAATGGATCGTGGCGATGGTGGCGGTGTCGAACTCGGCGGCGGCCCGTTCGAGCCGGGCGGCGATCTCCGCCGGCGGGGCGACCTTGCCGTCACGCAGGTGCTCGTCGAGCTGGTCGAGCCGCTCACGCTGCTCGCCCCGTAGCAGGGCCGCCGTCGCGATGATCCGCCGCCGCACCCGGTCACGCAGCTCGGCCGCCGCGTTGCGGGTGAACGTCGTCACGAGGATCTGACTGATCGACAGCTTTGGGTTGGCCGCGAGGGCGAGCGTCACGTGCGCGGCGACGGCGTAGGTCTTGCCGGTGCCGGCGCTCGCGTCGACGACCGTGCCCTCGGGCAACGGATACTCGGTGTATTGGAAGTTCATGGGAGCTCGTAGCGCCGAGATGGAAACGCAAACAGCCGCTCGAAGGCGGTGTGGAAGGCAAGCTCGGGCGAACCAGGAGCGAAGACATCGTCGAACTTTGGAGAAAGCCCGTACACCATCGCTTCACGGGTCCGGCTGAATCGTGGGCCACCGACCTTTTGGTTGAACAGGCTGATTCCGGACTCTCGCTTCTTCACCGTGGCGGCTGCCGCCTTGCCGAATCGACCGCAGGGATGGGCGAGCGCCTGCGGAAGAAGATCGCAGATCTCCGACAGTCGCTCGCGGGCGGCTTCCCGGTTCCGGAGCGGCTCGGCAAGCGTCACCTTCCGGGCGATCATCACCTCATGCTCGATACCGAGTTTCCAGTCCTGGTGGCGGGCAACGATGACGGCCTGCTGTGGCGTCGGCTCGATCTCGGCCGCCTGTGCCACGAGCAGCCGCAGGGCGGCGACGTGGATCGGCATGCCGGAGGCCGTCTTGTCGCCATCATCGACCAGCACATCCACGAGCTGGTTCGTCCCG
Organism: Planctomycetaceae bacterium; assembly: GCA_947464585.1. The sequence continues at coordinate 5,735 of CANHYS010000054.1, forward strand.
GGATGGACGTTGGTGAGGCTGCCGGTGAGCAGGAGCTTGGGCAGTTGGATCCGAACGGGCACCGACTCGAAGCCGGCCAGCGGAATCGGCGGCTCCTTCGCAGCAGCTTCGTTCTTGATGCCGCTGGCGAGTTGCCGCACCTCCTGGAGAACGCGCTGACCGAACGGGCCGAACGGCACGCGATCGGTCGCTTGGACGGCCGCAAGCCATCCCTGTACGCGAGCCTGTTCGTCGCCATCGTCCGTGAGGAGCAGATCGAGCAGGTCCTCGGCCAGGGATTTCTGTTCCCAGTCTTCGAGCGACAGTGGGATCGTCGCTGGAGGAAAATCCTCATCGTCTCGCCACGTGGAGATGTCGAGCGTTTTCCTCAGATAGAGCTTGAGCGGATCGCGGATCATGTCTTCGAGCATCGACAGCTCGACGACCGGCTCCTGTCTGGGCGGCCCTGGCCGGGTGACCTGGCGAGGCTCGTCGGCCTCCACGGTCTGCGCCACGGCGAGCGCCGCCTTGTCGTGGCTCCAGGTGATGCCCCGCTGCACGGAGCCCGCCTCGAAGTTGCGACGGCCCAAGGCATGGCGGGGGTGGGTGACCTCGATGGCGGATGGCTTCGCGGGATCTGGGCAGGCGACGCCGTGACGCACTGCGAAGTCGACGAGTTCGGCCAGGGGCGTCACCAGTGGCAGGAAATGGTTGTTCTTGATGTTCATGCCGTTGCAAGTGACGACGAGTCGATCACGGGCGGCGAGCATGCAGTCGAGAAGCGCCCGACGGGTGTCGATCCGCGGGTCGCCGTCGCCGGCGAGCGACTGCCGTGACACGAGGTCGTCGCCCTTCGGTTCCCCCGCCCCCACCGCGCCCTCGTCGTAGCCCGCGACGCAGATGACCCTGAAGGGCACGTCCCGCAGCGGCACCATCGACGTGGCCGTGATCGCCCCGGTTCGCAGCGGCTGCCGGCCGACGACCGATTTGAGTTCCTCGACGAGGATCGCGCTGACGTCGGCAAAGGGCACCGCCGTGGCCGACGAAGCGGTGGCGAGCGAGCGGACCGCCCGCAGCGGCTCGGCGAGCGCGCGAGGCTCCGTGCCGCAAAGGCCGAAGATCGCCTCTTCGATCGCGCCGCACCACTCGGCCGCCGATCGCGGTGTGGCCCGGGCATCGTCGAGCGCCGCCACGACCTCATAGATTCGCGTGAGCGCCCCGATTGCATGGAGCGACTCGAGCGGCACATCGCGCAGCGGCACCACGCCACCCAGCTCCGGCTTCGCGTCGCCATCGGGAAGCGTGGTGCCCAGGAGCATCCGCTCGATTCCCGACCGCCAGGTGTGGGCCTCGGCCGCCGCCTCCGGGAAATGCTCGCGGCGACGCTGCCGAGCATCGAGTCCCCAGCGGATCGCAGTCCGTTTGATGAGCCGATCCCACGTGTCGACCGTGTCGTCGTCCATGCGGAAGTGCTGCTGTACGAGCGGATGGGTGGCGACCTTGCGAAACTGCTCGACGGAGCACCGCGACCCGACGAGGCCGAGCAGGTCGACGAGCAGCTGCGCCGCCTCGCTCACCTCGCTGAGCCCGCGGTCGGCGATGACCAGAGGCAGCTTGACCCGCGGGTTGGCGTCATCGGTGATTGCGCGGGCGAAGACTGCCTCGAGGTGCGGCGCGAGTTTCGCGAGGCAGGGGCTCACGATCACGACGTCGTGAGGCTGGAGGCCTTCGAGATCGAAGAATGCGTGAAGCAGGGCATCGTACAGCACCTCCGCCTGCCGCGCGAGGCTATGGCAGCGGTGGACCATGAACGACGCATCTGCGGCCGGGTCGTGCGGCTCCGCGGCGGGCTTCTCGGCAGTGACGACCGACCGCTGCATGCGGGCGAGGAGCGGGGGCTGCTCGCCTCCATCCGCAGAGCGGGCGGCTCGACTCATCGGCCGATGCTCGGGCCGATAGCCTTGCGAAGCGAGCAGCATCTGTGTCTCGCGGGCACCGTGAAGCCAGGTCGCCACCAGCGGATCGAGATCTGCGGGCAGTTCCGCGGGCTCCCGCGGCGGCGGCACGGCCTCGGAGATCGGCGGGAGCGTCTTCCTCCACCGCGAGGCCAGTGGTGGCGATGGATGGACCAGCAGGGCTTCCACCTCGCAGACCGTGGCGATCTTCTTCAGGCTCTGGAGTTGCTGCAGCGAGAGCGATTGAAGGCCGGCGATGAGCAGCGGCTCGCGGCTCCGCAGGTTGTCAACGCGGAGGCGGTCGAGCGGGCCGGCGGAGCCGTTGCGCTCGAGGACCGCCCACCACGTGCGGAACTGCCAGCCGTCGGTCGTGGCCAGCATCTCCGCGGCCCAATCGTCGTCCACGGAACGACGTGGCGTGGCGACCGGGCTGAGCACTTCCTGGCCTGTCTGCCACCTCGCGATCATCGCGGGCCGCCGCACGTGATACTCGTCGAACAGCCCTGCGATCCGCCGGGCCCTGAGCAGGGGCTCGCCGGTGACGTCGAATGGAATCTCGAGCTGAGCGGCCTTCGGGCCCGTGATGACGTCGAGCACCGCGAATGTAAGCGCGTCAAACGACCATGGATCGCGGTCGCCGGGTTTCCATTTCGGCTGCAGGAGCGACACGATCGTTCCGGGGTACGAAATCTCCACGTTCGCAACGATCCCGTCGCCGAGGTTCTTTCCATCCTGGCCGGTGGCTCCCCCGAGTTCCCGGGCCAGCTCGCTCCACAGCCATGCCTTCGCTCCGGCCGTGGGCACCACGATCCGTGGCTTGGCGAAGAGATCTCGCTCGCGGCTGAGGAACTCGACCGCCGGCTGCACGACGTCCTCGAGCCGCTCGACGTAGGAAATGATCAGGGACATTCAGCGTTCCTCGCCTCACCCGCATCCAGTCCTCCGGCCGCCGCTGGATTCGGCTCTACAGTACCGGTCGCACCTTATCTACGACGATAGCGGTCCGGCGCTTCGCGTTCCGCTCGTGCGGGCTGCGATTGCGTCAGCCCTGGGAAATCCCGGCGTTTCCTGCGGTCGATTTCGTGGAAAGGGGCCTCGGAGGGCCCTCCTCATAGCCGGTTCGCCTTTGCCCCGGCATAGACCGGCGTGCCGCACCGGGTGGAGACGCAGACGCCG
>CANHYS010000055.1 GCA_947464585.1 Planctomycetaceae bacterium
CACGCCCTTCTTGAAAAATGGCTTCGGCAGGTCCTCGCGGGGATCGCGGCCGGGCCTGGCCAGTTGCTCGACGATGTCGGCCAGCAACAACCGGCCGACACCCAACTCAGTGGAGAGCATATCGAGGTCGAGGGCCGCCGTCCGCTCCGTCAAGGTCTCCGCCTGCTGGCGTCCGGCGATGTCCTCACGAGATCCGCCGAGCCGCTCCAGCACCTTCGTGGCCACCTCGTAGCTCTCGGGATGGATCCAGGTGGAGTCGAGCGGCTCCACTCCACCCGTGATCTTCAGAAAGCCGACCGACTGAACGAACGCCGCCTCGCCGAAGCCGGGCACCTCGAGGAGTTGCTTGCGGGAGGTGAACGGCCCGTTCTTGGCACGCCATTCATGCAGGTTGCGGGCCGTGGTCTGGTTGAGGCCGGAGACATACCGAAGCAATGCCGGGCTCGCGGTGTTCACGTCGACGCCCACATAGTTCACACAGCTCTCCACGACCGCGTCGAGCGACGCGTGCAGATGGCGGGCTTTGACGTCGTGCTGGTAGAGGCCGACGCCGATGTTGGCGGGCTCAATCTTCACCAGTTCCGAAAGCGGATCCTGCAGTCGCCGACCGATCGAGATCGCCCCGCGGACCGCGGCCTCGTGCCCAGGCAATTCCTCACGGGCATAGCTGCTGGTCGAGTAGACGCTCGCGCCCGCCTCGTTGACGACGACATAGGCGACATCGAGTTCCTGCAGCCTTCCCGTCACCAGTTCGGCCACGAGCGTCTCGGTTTCCCGCCCCGCCGTGCCGTTGCCGATGGCCACGACCGTGCACGCATGCGTCGTGACCATTTCGACGATCTTCTCCGCGGCGGCGGCACGCTTCTCCGCTTTGCCGATGATATGGAGAACCGCGTGCTCGAGCGGATTGCCGCATTCGTCGATCACCACCGCCTTGCAGCCGCTCTTGAAGCCGGGATCCAGCGATAGCACGCGGCGACCGGCTACCGGTGGCTGGAGCAGCAGGTTTCGCAGATTCCGCGCAAACACCTCGACGGCGTGCGATTCGCAGTAGTCGGTCATCTCCCGGCGGAGTTCGCGTTCGAGGCTCGGCAGCACCAGCCTGGTGAGCGCATCGCGAACGCAGCCCTTGAGAAATTCAGCGTGGGGATGGCCGGGCGGCACAAGCACTTCCTCGGCAGCCGCCTGCATTTCCTCGACCGGCCCGTCGATCCGGACCTTCAGAAGCTTGGCACGCTCGCCGCGGTTGATCGCCAGCACGCGGTGCGGTGGCACCCGCTGGACATGCTCTCCATACTCGAAGAAGTCTCGGAAATGCTTCTCGTCCTTCGACTGGGCCTTCCCTGGGCTCTCCACACGCTGGCTGGTGAGGCGGGCCTGCCGGTGCAGGATGCCGCGCAGCCGCTGCCGCACGTCGGCGTGTTCGCTGAAATCGTCGGCAATGATGTGCCCAACGCCGAGCAGCACGTCGGCCACGCTCGTCACCTGGGAGTCCGGATCCAGGAAGTCAGTCGCTCGCGTGTCGAGGTCGGCAGCGGCCGGATCTGCCGCGAGAATCTCCCGCGCCAGCGGTTCGAGCCGCCGTTGTCTGGCAATCTCGGCCAGGGAGAGTTTGCGAGGCTTGAAAGGCAGGTAAAGATCCTCAAGCTGCTTGGAGCTTGCCGCCGCGGTAAGTCGGGCCTCCAGCGCGGGGGTGAGCTTCCCCTGCCCTTGGATGGTTCGCAGGATGGTCTGCTTCCGATCGGCTAACTGACGGGCGCGGCCCACGCTCTCGGCGATCAGGCGAATGGCAACCTCATCGAGACCGCCGGTCTGATCGCGGCGGTAGCGGGTGATGAAGGGAACCGTGTTTCCTTCGTCGAGCAGGCGCACGGCCGCATCGACCGCCGCTACCGGCAACCCGAGTCGCTGGGCGATTGGCCCCAGATCGATGAGCGTCGTGGATCCCATCCAACCGGCAGCATGCGGGTGCCTTACGAGCACTGCAGACCGCTCAACTCCACATTCCCCTCGCCGTTCCATGCGTGCACGCACGGATCTCTCAACGAGCATTACCAACGACGAAAATCTAGGGGCAACGCGGGTCGGGTGTCAAACTTTGAGAAAACACGCGCCACGCCCCAGCCCTCCCAGCCCCCCTGGAACTGCGCCGCTCAGCCCTGCTCTTGACGCGGGTTCGGGCGGTTTTCTATTTCCCGCCAGCCGGCAATCGACGGTTCCCGGGCACGTGCCCGGGAACCATTTTGGCAGCATTTTGACTGTAGTGGATGTGGCAATTGTGACGATCTCGACGTTTGAGCGTGGTGCGGCAGCGGAATCGCCTGCCTGCCAAGTTGCTATCGCGCTGCCGGCCCAGGAGATCTGCACACCATGACCCGCTCCCAGACCTCGTCCACGACCGTCCGCAGCACCGCCGCGCCCGCCAATGACAGCGTTGCCGCTGCCGGCGGCTTTCTGCCCGCCGTGCCATTGCTGGCGCTCGATCGTCAGTATGCGGTTCTCCGCGACGCGATCCGCGGTGCCCTCGACCGTGTCTGCGACTCCGGGAAATTCGTGCTCGGCCCCGATGTTCACGACCTGGAAGCCGAACTCGCGCAGTCGCTCAGCGTGCCGCACGTGATCTCGTGCGCCTCCGGCAGCGACGCCCTGCTCTTGGCGCTCATGGCCTTCGACATCAAGCCGGGCGACGAGGTGATCCTGCCCAGCTACACATTCTTCGCCACCGCCAGCGCCGTCACGCGACTCGGCGCGGTGCCGATCTTTGCCGACATCGATCCGATCACCTATCTGATCGACCCGGCCGATGTGAAGAAGAAGATCAGCAAGCGGACGAAGGCGATTGTCCCCGTCCATCTGTTTGGACGCACCGCCGACATGGATGCGATCCTGCCGATTGCGAAGAGCGCCGGCCTCCCGGTGGTCGAGGATGCCGCCCAGTCGATTCTGTCGACCTGGCACGGTCGCTGCTCCGGCGCGCTTGGCGACGTCGGCTGCTTCAGCTTCTATCCCACGAAGAACCTCGGCGGCGTCGGCGACGGCGGGTTTCTCACGACCACCCGCGACGACATCGCGGCCCGTCTCAAACTCCTCCGCGTGCACGGCATGGAGCCTCGCTACTACCATCAGGTTGTGGGCATCAACAGCCGCCTCGACTCGCTGCAGGCCGCGGTGCTCCGCGTGAAGCTACCGCATCTCGATGCCTGGACCACCGCGAGACAGGTCAACGCCGCCCGCTACCAGCAGCTCTTCGCCGAGTACGATCTCGCCGGCCACGTGGCCGTGCCTGGAGACGAACCCCGCGGCCGGCATGTCTGGAATCAGTTCGTGATCCGCGCACCGGGCGGCCAGCGCGACGGCCTGCGAAAGCACCTCGCCGCGTGCGGAGTCGGCACCGAGATCTACTATCCCGTTCCGCTCCACATGCAGCAGTGCTTCGAATACCTCGGCTGGCGGAAGGGCGATCTGCCCCAGACCGAATTGGCCGCCGAAGAAACGCTGGCCCTGCCGATCTTCCCGGAACTCACCGAGGAGGAGCAGCAGACGGTCGTCGGCCGGATCGCCGAGTTCTTCCATGCTCCGCACGTTGGGCAGACGACGGACGACATCCGCCGCACCCACCAGCCGGAAGCCGTCGTCGAAGAGCCGCACTTCGTGCGCCGCATGAACGCCGTCGGAAAAGCCGACGACGTGCGGTGTTGATTCCACGCGACGGCTACTTGGCGGCTTTCTTGGTCGCCGCGCCCAACTTCGGACGGCAGATGATGAACGTTCCCAAGCCGATTGAGAGCGCCATCAGCGCATAGCTCGGGCCGTATTTCATCAAATCGCTCGAACCGCCCCCCGCGGAGCCCCCGGTCGCCGGCGCGGCGGCGGGCGCGGCCGGTGCACCGCCGGCAGGAGCGTTCGCAAAATTCTCCGCCATCTTCGCCCCAGGCACGTTCGCCACGGGGTTCACCGGCTTGGCAGCCTTGTCGAGCGGTGGGGCAACCAGCCCTGCCCCGGCCTGAGCCAGCAGCGGAGCCGCATTCGCCGAGGCGGCCGGCCAGACCATCGCCAGAATCGCGATCACGGCACCAACGCGGCGAGCGCCGTCGAATTTGCCCTTCAGTAAGCCCATCTGTGAAGCCCCCTGTGCCATTGCCAGCCTCTCCCGTACGGAACCACTCGCCTTTTCGCGGCTCCGTCAATGTACCAAGCAACCGCCGCGTCGGCGAGGTACATTGCCGGGCAGTCTGGACGTCGCCAGATGCCCGATCCCACGGTGGGCCCAAAGAGGCATCGCGACGACAACCGATGGATTGCCCATGGCATCGAAAACGAAACGTGCCCCGAAGGCCGCCGGCACAAGCGCGGTCAAGCTCCCCCCGGTCGATGTGAAGACCCGCGGTCTGATCGTTGATCTGGCCAACGAGGTCGCATCGGCCGCCGAGAAGCGCCGCGACCCGCACCTGGAGATCCCCACCCGCAGCCTCTCGAACGTCCGCTTCAACAAGTCGCGGAAGATCATCGAGATGGGTGGCCAGACCAACCGCCGCCAGCTCTTCAACCTCTCGCAGGCGAAGAGCTACATGCAGACTCTGCTCGTGGCTACCGGCTGCAAGCAGCTCATCGAACAGCAAAAGACCACCAGCATCCGAGGTCTCTACTACCTGCTCAAGCACACGATCGAGGGCACGCGCGAGGAGACCTTCGCCACCCAGGAGGAGTGCGACCCGATCATCGAGGATCTGGAGGTCACGCTCGAGAGCCTGCGCGAGGAACTGCATGTCTACGCCAGCAACCGCGGCGGCATGGTGGGGCCGATCACGCTCATCGACTCTGGCGACGAGATCGACTGTTCCCGCATGGGATCTGGCGGCTACAGCATCCCGTCGATCGTCGAGGCCGACATCGTGAAGTTCAAGTCGTGCGATGCAAAGTTCATCCTGCACGTCGAGAAAGACACGGTCTGGCGGCGGTTCAACGAGGACAAGTTCTGGCGCAAGCACAACTGCCTGCTGACTCACGGCGGCGGCCAGCCGCCCCGCGGCGTGCGGCGGATGCTCTACCGGCTTCACCACGAACTGAAGCTCCCCGTCTACTGCCTGCTCGACAACGATCCCTGGGGCTACTACATCTACTCCGTGCTCAAGCAGGGCTCGATCAATCTGGCCTACGAGTCGAAGCGGATGGCGATCCCGGAGGCGAAGTTCCTCGGCATCCGCTCCCGCGACTACGATCGCTGCAAGCTCAGCCAGAGCGTGCAGATCGCCCTCAACGACACCGACGTCAAGCGGGCCAAGCAGATCGCCGCCTACCCGTGGTTCGCGGAGAAGAAGGGCTGGCAGAAGGAGATCGAGACGATGCTGAAAAACGGCTTCAAGCTCGAAGTCGAGTCGCTGATCTCCAAGGACATCAGCTACGTGACCGACGTCTACACGCCGGAACGGCTCGAGGAACGCGACTGGCTGGACTGAATACGGGCGACGGGGCATGGGCAGCCCCGAACCGCCGCGTGTCATTCCCGCTGCCGCGAGTCGCACACGATCGTCACCGGCCCGTCGTTCACGAGGTGCACCTTCATGTCGGCCGCAAACACACCGCGGGCCGGGGGCCGACCGGTCTGCTGCTCGACCACAGCCAGAAAATGCTCGTAGAGCGGCACCGCCTCGGGTGGCCGCGCTGCCCTCACGAAGCTCGGGCGGTTCCCCTTCCGCGTGTCGGCCAGCAGCGTGAACTGGCTGACGACAAGCACTCCGCCGTCGATCTCACGCACGCTGAGGTTCATCTTGCCGTCGGTGTCGGCGAAGATCCGCATCTGCGCGATCTTTCCCGCCAGCCACTCGGCGTCGACCACTGAATCGCCCTCCTCGACGCCCACGAGCACGAGCAGCCCCCGCCCGATCCGACCGACGGTCTCATCGCCGATCGTGACGCTCGCCTCGGACACTCGCTGGACAACACACCGCATGGATCGCGTGCCGGACAGACCGCCAGAATGGCGGCCGGTGTCGGCGACGTCACGCCTCCTCGCGGAGCAGTGGCGGCGGATCCTCCAACTCCTCGAGCTCCGGTGGCAACTGGAGTTGCCGCATCGTCTCGTCGGTCCGCCGCATTCCCTCGGCCACCTCGTCCACCCGCTGTGCGATATCACTCACGTCGCGCTTCGCCACCGAACCCTCGGCGAGTGCTGCGATCTTCGACTCGAGCCGTTCTATCTCCGCGGCCACTCCGTCGAGCTTGCGCTTGGCATCGTTGATATTCTCCAGCCGCTCCCTGCTGGTCTTCAGGTGATCCTCGAGCGTGGCACGGATCTGTGCCGACTCGACACCGGCCGACGACACCTTCGCCAGCCGCTTCTCGAGTTCGGCGATTCTGGCCTTGATCGACTCGCCGTCGGTGTGGTCGAGAAACTCGGAGAGCGTCGCCGCCCCCCAGATCATCCGCAGGTAGCCCCACAGAAGCCGGTCGAGCGATTCGAGCGACCCACGGTCAGGCCCTGCGGCATCGGGTCCACGCATGTTGCCACCGAGTTCCACGAGCTTGAGGCAATGCTCCCGGAGGCGGTCGAAGCGGGACAGCAATGCCGGCGGGAGTTTTTGGCGGATCCGCTCATAGGCTTCGCGGGACACGGCTGCCTCCGCGGCCCGGCGGGCCTTGGCATCCTGCGCATCCACGGCGCTGCGGAAGCGGTCGTTGGTGACCATGCTGGCGAGGTAGAAGATCTCACCAGCCGCCACGAGCGGCAGCAAGACGCCCGGAAACCCGCTGATGAAGGCAGCAGCCACGCCCGCCCCGAAGAAGAGCAGGTTCCAACGTGTCGTGAATGCCGTTCGGAGATAATTCATGACCGTGTCAGCCACGCATGGCACCATTGCCACCGACTGTGTGGTGGGCGGCTGCCTCGACCTGCTCGATCTGCTCCTGGAGTTTGTGCACCTGCTCGTGAAACCACGGCTCCGACTGCGTCTGTCGGGCCGGCGAGGAGGCCGCCGGCATGCGGAAGTCACCGGCGATCCTACCCGGCGTCGTGGCCATTACGAAGACCCGGTCACCGAGATAGACAGCCTCCTCCACCGAATGCGTCACGAACAGCACCGTGGCCTGCACCTCCCGCCAGAGTTTGACGAGCAGATCCTGCATGTCCAAACGCGTGGCGGGATCGAGGGCACCGAACGGCTCGTCCATGAGAATGATCCGCGGCCTGAGAATGAGCGTGCGAGCGATTGCCACCCGCTGCCGCATCCCACCCGACAGTTCATGCGGATATTTTTTCGCATCGCGAACAGGGTCGAGCCCAACCCGTTCGATCCACTCACGGCCTTCGACCTCCCGCTGCCGCCGCGCCACGCCCCGGCATTCGAGCCCGAAGGCGACGTTGTCGAGCACCGTGCGGTTGTCGAAGCTGGTGTAATCCTGAAACACCATGCCGCGATCGGCCCCCGGCCCGACGACCTCACGACCGAGCACTGCGACCGTGCCCTTCGTGGGCGGGTGCTGCGGTTCGAGCCCCGCGATCAGCCGCAGCACGGTGCTCTTGCCACAACCGCTGGGGCCCAGAAACGACGAGATCTCCCCATGGTCGGGCAGGTCGGGAATCGTGAAGCTCACATCCGCGAGCGCGGTGTACTCGCGATGCGTGCCCTCGCCATAGATCTTCGTGACCCCGCGGAAATCGACCGCGGCCGGTCGGTCGACCGGCGTCTCGTCGCTCATGCGGTGCTCTCCTCAGGGCCGGGAACCCCATGCAGCAGGCTGCCAAAGAGCCGCGGCAGCAATCCACGGCCGCCGTATCGGTGAGGAAAGAGGTCGCACTGCAGCCACCACAGTGCCCGGTCGATCGCATAGGCCACCAAAGGGATCACGAACAGCACGATCAGGATCGGCTCCCGCTCGCCGCGCCGCTGCGACATGTTGATGAGGTCTCCGAGCCCGCCTGAGTCGCTGCCGAACTTGACCAGTTCCGCCAGCATCACGTAGCCGAAAGCGAGTCCGAAGAGCAAGCGGAGCGAATTGAAGATCGCAGGCGCCGCCAACGGCACGAGCACCTTCAGGATGATCTGCAGCCGCGACGCACCGAGCGTGAGCGCCGTGTCGACATACCGCTGCGGAACCTCGAGCACGGCGGCGGTCGTGTCACTCACCACGAAGGCCACGCTGGCGATGAAGAGAAACATCACCTTCTGAAATTCGCCGATGCCGAACAGGAAGAACGTGAGCGGAATGAGCGCCGCCACCGGGATGTTGCGGCCAAAGACGGTCAGCGGCGCGAGGAAGGCACGAACGGCCGGAAAACAGGCGGCGAGCACCCCGAGCGGCACGCCGACGACCGCTGTCAGGCCGAAGCCGAGGCACACCCGTGCCAGGGTACGGACCGTGTTGGCGACGAGCTTCCGTTCGCCGAACACACGCGGCAGTTCGCGAAACGTCTCCGCCGGGCTTGGCAGCATGGCGGGGCTGATGAAACGGGCTTCCGACTCTCCCGCCGTGGCGATGAACCAGGCCGCCAGCACGCAGGCCACGCAGGTGAGTCCCCAGAGCACCGCCGTGACCGCAGGTGTCTCACCCCGCAGCGGCTGGACCGGTGACGCTTGGGCTGAAGGCTCTGGGCCGGAAGCACCCGTCCCTGCATCGTGCCTGCTCATGCCCTGGTCATTCCTTCTCCGCCGAGTAGACCTTGATCTCCACGCGGCGGTTCTTTGCGTGGTCATCGGGATGCTCGGGGTCGGCGGGGCGATCCCAGCCGACGCCGTCGATCGCGAACCGGTTTTCGTCGAATTCGAATTTCTCAACGAGCGATGCCTTCACGGCGCCTGCCCGCTCACGTGAGAGTTCCTTCACCATCGCCGCCGGCACCGAGCCC
>CANHYS010000056.1 GCA_947464585.1 Planctomycetaceae bacterium
GGTAGTCGCACGCCCCGATCAGATAAACCGATTGGTCAGCATGGTCCTGAAACTCTTCTTCCTCGACGCCGATTGACCGCAGCCAATCGCGAAATGCGTTGGGGGCGGAGAGGGGGTGGCTGTTGGAAACAAGCAAGCGGGTGGTCGGAGCTCCCACACGCGTCACCACTTTACGATTCCTCGCATCACCTTGAAGCCACCCACAAGCGTTGAACCGCCATATTCCTTTGCCAACCGCAGGAGGGTTTTGTGAAACCCGCAATTGGGAAATGTGGATTCAACTTTGGCTATGGCCGATCTGGGCATTCCCTTGCGGCACCAACCTTGGGTTGCGTCTATCCAATCGGCTTTACGGCATGCCTCAATGACGTCCGCGTGAATTCCGTTGTACTTGAACACCTTGTGGTGCCAATGGATCGCGCCACGCAGAGCGTCTGGGTCTAACCCCCAACCGTATTTGTCGTTGTCTTGGAGGGCGACGGCTTCTGAGGGCTCCAAATAAGCCAGTTCCTGATCTGTCCAAAGCCCGATGTCGTGATAAACGAATGCGGTTTCCACCATCTGTTCGTATTCGGCCGCGTTGTCCAGAAAGTGCATCGCGTATGTGATGCAACGGTACACGTGGTTTCGATAGCCATCAAAGTCGTGGCCAAGCAGAGTTCGGTACGGTGCGAACAACTCTTCAACACGGGGCCGCTCAATCTTGATGGTGATGTCAAGCAAGATACATCTGCTTTCTTGGACTCCATTCCGGCATTATTACGAACGCCTACGATCAGCGGCCCGCGACCTTACGCGGACCACACCGCAGGATTTTATCGCGAGTTCGCTGCATCGCGTGGTTCGGAGTAGCCGGGGGTAGCTACTCCGAAAGAAACCGCTCGTACTCGTCGTGGCCACCGATCCAGTACCAGAAGAACGTGTCTTCTTGAAGCATCGCCATCGCTCGATAACCGGCTCCGATGCGCACCGACCAGACTTGCCCACACTTCTTGAAACGGAGCGACGGATGCCGCGGATCTCGGCGCCATAGCCGATATGCGGCACGCGCCCTTCTCTTGATATCTGGAGGGAGGGACCGATATGCCGACCAAAAGTCACTCGTTGTCGATGACTTCGTCAAGCGGCTTGGTCCTTCCTTCCGCGATATCACGGCGCACGCGATCCAAAACGCGTTGCATTCGCCCGCCGGGCAGTGAATCCCTGGCAATCTCTGCATCCCACGAGTCGGTCTGGTCGAGTTCGAACTCGGCAAGCCAAGACAGGAGTTCCTCCCGCTCACTCACGGGGAGCGACTTCACTTGCTCGGCGATCTGCTCCACGCGGGTCGTCATAAAGGCATTCTCGCATCGTGGCAGCATCGCGGCAACAGTGTTTTGAAGGCCGATAAACGCGGGGTTTGGCGAACTTGTATTTCTGCGGAACCGCTTAACATCCGTCGCGCGCTGGATAACGCTCAGCAGTCATCGCGGCAGACCTTCCACAAGTCTCGCCGCCTGCGGTTTGATCAACGTCGGCTCCCACCTGATTTGCCGTTATCCGGCGATGATCGCTGGATAACACGACTGCGGTCCATGTGAGGCTGCGGGCTTGAGGGGTCCGCGAAGCCAGCCACCCCAGACCGTTTCCTCGGGCGGCCTTTCTCGTTTTCCCCGTCGGCCCCCTGGCTGCCGGGCGTGTTTCCCTTCTTCCGGATCGCTGCGTTGGCGGCCGGTGTCCCTGTGTTCCCTGTCCGTTTCCCCCTTTCCATGGAGATGCTCTGTCATGAGTGACCTCGAACTGATCGACACCGTGGCCCATGTCACCGGCGAAGATGCCCACGAGATTCGGCGCCGCGGCTTCGTGCTGACCGGCCCCGAGGACTCTGGTTCCAATCCAGAGCCGGAGTGCCTGCTCGACGTGATGCTTGTCGACCTCCAGAAACGGGCACGGTCGACTGGGACTCGCTCGGCTTTGGGTGCCGTGAGCCGTTCTTCACGAGCACGCTGAAGGCCCGGAAGAGGAGTCTGGCCAAGGCCAGCGAAGAAGGCCAAGAACTCCCGTGATTCACAGGTGATTCCGGCACAGCTCGCCCGGATGGCGAGACTTTGCCCTCAGCCCGCAGTGGCCATGGATGGCACTGCGGGCGTGAATACAGAGCGGGCGAAGGGACTCGAACCCTCGACATCCAGCTTGGGAAGCTAGCGCTCTACCAACTGAGCTACGCCCGCGGGGAAACGGTAAATAGCCTATCCCATTCAACCCGCGAGTGCGACCGGGGGGCCTACCCGCCCTTTTATCACGTGCAACTCTGCCAGTTCCATGCCTCGCGATCGGGCCGCGGATACAATCGGTCGATCCTGTCCCGTTGAGTTACCTTTGCAAGCCGATCCCGTTCAGGGAGATTCACGACATGACCACTCCGGACGCTGGCCTGCCCTCCCCCGAGCCATCTCCCGTGCCATCCCCCAAACCATCCCCCGAACAATCCCACGAAACAGCGCCGCCGAAGAAGGCTTCCAAGATGTCATTTCTGTCGTCGCAGATGCGGGCCACGCTGGCCACGGTCGCCGTCATCGCCGTACTCGGAATCGGCAGTCTGCCCTGGTTCTTATCCAGCCCGGCACGCCTCTCGAAGCTCGTGGCCGACGCCGTTCCCGCGCTTCAGGCCGCTGTTCGCTTCGGCAGCGTGAAGCTCGGCTGGATCGGGCCGATGGTCTTTGAAGACATCCACATCGTGCCGCACGACGGCCGACGCGAGCCAGCCTCCATCAAACGTGTGGAACTGAGCCACGGAATCGCCGGCATCCTCCTTTCGCTCGGCGATCTCGGCCGCGTGCGGGTGGAAGGGCTTGATGCCACCGTGGAATTCGATGCCGACCGCAATTCCAACCTCAAGGGGCTGTTCTTTCCGGCCATTGCCGGCCCGGGCGCGGCGGCCCGCCCTCATAACGGAAAGCCTGGGGCGGTCAGGATGCAGTTGGACGTGGTCGGGGCGATCGTCCGCATGATCGGCCCGTGGGCGGACGACCCATGGGTGAGCGACCCGATCCACGTGCAGGCACGGCTCGCCCCCTCGCCTGACGGGACGCGGAGCGAATGGACGGTCGCGCCCGTGCAGCTTCTGGCCGACGCCCGCCTCGAGCCGGCCGTGGCGCAGGGTGTTTTGGCCTACATCGCGCCGGTGATGGCCAACGCCACGCGGACCAGCGGTCGGTTTTCGCTCCGCATCAACTCCGCTACGCTGCCCGTGGGGGCCGCCGAAGGCGGGCATGTGTCCGGAGTGCTCGCGATGCACGCCGTCGATCTCGGCCCAGGACCGCTCGCGCAGCGGACCATCGAGTCGTTGCCGTTCAACCTGCCGGTCCCGCAGTCGATCAGGATCGCCGACGAATCCCACGTCGAGTTCCAGTTGGCCGACCGGCGGATGTCGCACAAGGGGCTTGCGTTTGGTGTGCCGTTGGCGAAGCCCGGTCAGCGGCTCGACATCCGTTCGAGCGGCTCTGTGGGCCTCGACGACAAGACGCTCGACATCAAGCTCGAACTGCCGATTCCGGCCGATCTGCCGCAGGACAGGCCGCTGTTGGCGGCACTCTCGGGGCGGACGTTTTCCGTGGGCGTCGGTGGCATTCTCGGCGAGCCACGCATCGATTTTGATGGTTCGCTGCGGGCCAATGCGGGCGGGGTGGTGGCAGAACTCATCGATCGTCTTCGCGGGGCCGGCGGGCCGCAGGCGGCGCGACAGCCGGTCGGACCACCACGGCCGTTGGCACCGCCTGCTCCGGCTTGGAAGCCCGACGCCTCCGCTGGCAATGATTCCAAACCGACGACGCCGGACGCAGCAAAGCCAGCTGCAAGCCCAGCCGCCGCTCCAGCCAATAACGGGGCCAAGGCCGATGCCCGCCAGCAGGCCGGCGCACCAGCGACGGCCGACAAGATCAAATCGGCACTGCCGCCCGACATGAAGACCGACCCGACCGCCGAGGCGGTGATCGATCTCGTTGGCGGAGTGCTCGGCGAGGTGGCCAAGCGGCGTGCCGAACGCCAGGCTGCCGAGGCGGCAAACCCGCAGCAGCCCCAGCCGCCACGTGGCCGACTGTTGCGGCGGTTGCTGCAGCCGCAAGCCCCGCCACAGGCGACCCCGCCCGCGGCGCCCGCTGCTACGCCGCCATTGCAGCCGGTTCCGGCACCGGCAGCCGGCGAGTAGCAAATCCGCTTTGCAACCATCAAAGTTGCAGCCATGAAAAAAGCCGGGCCTTCCCTGGGGAAGGCCCGGCCTATTTATTGACCAGCCGTTTCATCGCTCGCCTCAGGGCAGACCTGGTTGCGATGATGCGGCCGGATCGCGGATCGCAGCTCAGGTCTTGGCCGGAGCAGCCGGGGCCTCGACGGCAGCCGGAGCAGCCGGAGCAGCCTCGGTCGGCACGCCTTCCGAGATCACGCCGCTGCCTTCGCAGCCGCCGCCGGCGCAGCCGCCGCTGACGACCTCACCACCGCCGCAGCTCGAGCAGCCGCCTTCGACGGCAGCCGACTCACCACAGCTCGAGCAGCCGCCTTCGACGGCAGCAGCCTCACCGCAGCCCGACTCACAGGCCGGAGCAGCAGCAGCGGCTTCGCCGTTGCAGCGGTTCTTCTTCTTGTGGCCGAACAGACCGCCGTGGCAGCCCTTCTTCTTGTGGCCCAGCAGACCACCGTGGCAGCGGCTACGACCCTTGCAACCGTGGCCGGCGACGGCGCCCGAGTCACCGCCGACGAGGGCGATGGCAACGAGAGCAATGAACATGGCGAAACAGAGTCCGAGAATACGCTTCATCACATACCTCCAGATGAAAACATTGAACGCGGGGTGCGTTCCTTGAAGCCGTCACGAAACAACCCCGATCCGGGACGGCCACCGGACCGCAGAAAACCGAGCGAGCAACGAGACCACCCGGGGCACGAAGCAGGAATCCGTCAACCGGCAGCACTGCCCTGCAAGAGCTGCGGGTTGGGGAAAATCTCCGGCCTGGGTAATCCAGGCGGTTAAGCTAGCAGTGCCTCCGGGGCTGTCAAGGACGCCCGGCGGGGATACGGCTGCCCAGAATCCCGGTATTCCGCGTTAATTCCGCAGAAAAAGCCCCTTTTTGGGCGCCGGAAAGGGGCCGGAATGGGGGCCCTTCTGGGGGCCCGGGAGGGCCCTCGGCAGGCCGCGAGGGACCTCGGGCCTCGAGGGCGATGGGCTGGGAGTGCGCGGTCGCCCGTCAGCCGTTCGCCCGGTCTCGCTTCGGCAAATCTGTTCGGACGACTACTTGCGCTGGCCGTCGGCTGGGCCGACCGCCGTGCGTTCGCCCGGCTGCTTCGCCTGCTGGGCGGCGGCCTGCTGGGCCCGTTTCTGCAGTTCCTGGGCCACCATTTCCTGCTTGGCGATCATGTCTTCCGGGTCCTCGAAATTCAGCAGAAGCGGCGGCATGTCGTCGAAAATCTTGGTCGCCATGCCGGCCACGCGCCAGCCTTCGGGGTCGAGGCGGACGGCCCAGACCACGTTTTCCGTCGTCGTAAAGCCATCCGGATCGGTGTCGGTCCAGGTGGTGCCCACGTGCACGAGGTCGTCGGTTCCGGCGATCACTTCGCATTCGCGGATCGAGTAGGTGGCGGTCGAATTCACGGGCGGGGCGACCGAAATGCCCAGTTCCTGGGTTTTGGCGCGGGCGACTTTGGTGAGCATGGCCTGAGCGCCAGGATCGTCACCCCGTTTGATGGCCTCGAGGAAGGCCGTCACGGTCGCCTTGGCCGGGTCGGTGCTGGGGGCGGACCCCACTGGTGTGCCACTGTTCGAGCAGCCCGTCAGGCACAGGACCGCAAAGCCGCAGCCGGTCAGAAGGCAGGCAGCCCACAGGGAATAGACCCTCTTCCGAACGAGGCATGTCACGGGCGATCCCGATGGTGATGGCGTGGCGGTCATCGTGGCTCCTCCAATTGATCAGACTGCTGGTGGCTCGTGGGGCCCGGTCACCGCCCAACCACCCGAAGATGGAGTGGCTGTGGGGGCGAAGGGGCGGGGAGACTGACAGCCTCGCTGCGGGCAGTCAAGGCGGAAAAACAGCTCGCACCGCGGCGTTTTTCGCCATGACGTATGATGGTCTGCCTGGCAGGCAGACCACGCGACGCAGGAGATTCGACCATGGCACTCTCGGCAGTCTTGAAGAAGGCAGTGGCAGCCGGACTCGTCGGCTGGCTGGCGTGCACCGGTGGGCTGGGGGCGGCCCGCGAAGGCCGCTCTGCGTTGCAGCCGATCCGGCGGGCCAAGCCACCGGCCTCTGCATGGGACAAGACCACCAGCAAGATTTTCCTCGACGATGCGTTCGCTGAACTGGACGGAGAGCGGCCGGACTTCGCCGCCGCAACCAAGCCGTCAGCGACGGCAGGGGCATCCCAGTCGGGGGCCGCGACGGCGCCCGCCGCCGGCGGCTTCAAATGGTCGGCCCTTGCCTCAGAGGAGACGCTCACCGACGAGATCAAAGACATGAAGGCCGTGTTGACCGGGGTGGTGGCGAGCCAGTCGGACTTCAAGGGGGGCGGCTACGACAAGGCCCGCGAGGCGTTCAGCGCCGTCGCCCTCGCCTTTGGCGTGATCGCCGCCTACGACCAGGAGATTCGCTGGAAGAAGGATGCGGAGACGGCCCGCGACCTGTTCGCTCGGGTCGGCTCCAACTGCAAGGTGGGGACCGACCAGTCATTCAACGAATCGAAGCTCCGGGTCGTCGATCTGGAATCGCTGCTCGATGGCAACTCGCCCTCGTCCCGCGCCGACCGGGAGGATGATTTTCGGTGGAGCCAGGTGGCTGGCCGGCCGGCGCTGATGTCGCGGCTCGAGGCGGCCGACGCCACGCTGGCCGCCGCCGGCGCCTCGAAGGCCGATTTCGACAAGGCCATCGAACGCGTCGTGCGCGACGCCGAGATCGTGGCCCTGATCGGGGAAGTCATTCAGAAGGCCGACTATGAGTTTTTCGACGACGATACCTACCGCGGGTATGCGTCGGCGATGCGCGATGCCGCGTTGCGTGTGCGCGACGCCGCGAAGAAGAAGGACTACGAGACCGCCCGCGCCGCCCTCGGCGAATTGAAAAAGTCGTGTGACTCATGTCACGGCGATTACCGCAGTTGAATACACGCGAACCATTCGTATCCCCCGGCTTACGCCGGGGGCTTTTATGGGGAGTATCTCTCGGCTTACGCCGGGGGCTTTTGTGGGGAGGAATCCAGCGTCACGACTTCCGCTGCTCGAAGAGCGACGGCAGGGGGGCAAGGTCGATGAGTTCGGCGAGACCGGCCGCGACGAGTTCACGGCCTGTCACATAGCGGTGCGTGCGGCTCCATTCGTTGATCAGGTCGGCCGACCGGCCGAAGAGATCGCACAGCAGCACGTCCATTTCATGTTCCAGTTCTGCAAAATGGCGTGACCACTCGGCAGCCTCCCTGATGCCGATGTGCTCCTCGCTCTGCCACTTCATGGGATGAAAGAGGAAGACGCTGAACGGCGTCACCAGCCGCCGCTGGCAGGCCGCGAAGGGCCAGAGCGCGGCCGACGAGCATTCCCCCGTCACGACGGCCGTGGCCTGAATCCCACGGAGCCGCAGAAGCGTGACCAGCGACATGCCGCAGTAGGGGCTGCCGCCGGGAGAGTCGAAGTAGATCGTGCACGCCCCGCCCGGTTCGACACCCAGCAGCCGATCGGTGAGGTCGGCCTCGTTGTCGGTCAGATCGCCAACGATGGCCAGTTCCAGCGGGCCGGCGTTTTCCTGCTCTGATTCCTGGTCGTGATCGGGAGGTTTGCGTTTGGAATCGCGCTGGCGCATGGCGGTGCTCCCTTCGGGGCTGCGAGAATGAACGTGGAGCTTACAATACCGTCGTCGCGAGCGTCGCGGGCCCATCGTGCAAAGGCTCGGCTGCCGCGCGAGGAGCACGTCGCATGGGAATCGTTTGCCATTGCCCCAACGGGCACCGCGTGAAGGTCAAGGATTACCAGGCAGGCAAGCGCGGCCTCTGCCCGACCTGCGGGTCGAAGTTTTCCATCCCGGCGACGACAGGAGTGGAGCCCCATGCGGCCCCTGGTGCTCCGGGCATCCCGAACGATCCGCAGCTGCCGTTGGCCCGGTTCGTGCCGCTCGATCCGGCCGTCGTTGCGACGCTGCCGCGGGCCTTGCCGTTCGGGGCGGCGCGGGCCGCTGCCGAAGCTGCTGCCGCAGCCGCTGCGGCACAGGAGTCGCTGGAGCCTTTCGCGGAGACGATGCCATTGGGAACGGATCCCTTGGCTGCTGAGGTGACCGCAGTCTGGCCGGCGGAGGCCGCCGTTCGCGAGCTGCATTCGGTGATCGCCGACCGCCCCGACCTCTCCTGGCGGATCGCGTATCCCGGTGGCGAGGCCTCGGAGCCGGTGGACGCCGCGACCATGCAGGAGTGGCTGGCAGGCGGGCAGGCAGAGGGGTCGGAACTGGTCTGGCGAGCCGATTGGCCCGAGTGGCTGCCGGTTCGTGGCGTTTTTCCGGAGTATTTTGCCAGTTAGCCGCAGGGATTGGCAGGCTTTTTCGGCGGTGGAAGTCCTCCTGGTGTGATAGAGTCAGGGGCCGCCACGGTTTAAGGTAGGTCCGGCCGCCATGGCATCACTACGCACCATTCACATCACGAGGAGAATGTCCCACATGCGCTGCGTCCCACTCACACTCGTTGGCCTGATTGTCGCGATCCTGCCGCTCGTTGGGGCCGCCCCGGCCGTCGCGCAGGCGGTTGTTGCAGAGGACACGCGTGCCTTTTCCATCGGCGGCGGCTCATTCCTGCTCGAGGCTCCGGCCGGCTGGAAGCGGGTGCAGCCGAAGTCGGGGA
>CANHYS010000057.1 GCA_947464585.1 Planctomycetaceae bacterium
CTGGATGACAGGAACCGGCGGCGGGGCGGGCAGACTGCCCGCAGACAGCCGGGCCTGCTCGGCCCGGGCAACGACCGACTCCGGCGGAATCGACGCCGTCGTGCTCATGGCGAGATCGACGACCCGTTCGTCGCGAATTTCCCATGGCCAGAGGTTTTCCGTGACGAAGTCGAGCGGAAAAATCTCGTACCAAGGGATCGGGAACGGCTGCCGTACCGTCAGGGTTTCGTAGCCGTCCTTGACGAGCCGAATCTTCCGCGTGCCGTAATAGATGAAGTCGGTCGACACCGGCGTGGTGCCGATCTGATAATCGTCGACATAGACGAGGGCCCCCGGCGGATTGCTGCGGATCGTCATTCTCCGCTGCACGCAGCCCCAGGACGGCACCAACGCCGCGAACGTCAGCAGGCAGCCGCACACACCGGCCGAAAGCCCGCCCGATGGTCGAATTCCGGCAGTTTTGGCATTCATGGAAAGGGGTCCTTGGCGACCGAGGCCCGACGGGCGGAAACCATAGATTTCCGGCCTGCCCGCCGCCAGACCAGCCGGGCCTTGCGTATCCTGCCCGACCAATCATGTCTCGCCCGGGCCGCGCCATCCGGCTAGAATCCGCTCTTTTCCGCCACCCGCCCGAGGCATGTCGACGCGTGGGAAAAGTCACGAGCCTGGTCTATTGCGACCGCACCGACATCGGTCGCCGTCGCTCGAGCAACCAAGACGGCAGGTCCGTGCTGCCGGCAAACGCACAGCAGTTCCGCACGCGGGGCTGGCTGTTCATGGTGGCCGATGGCATGGGAGCCCATGCAGCCGGCGAGCTTGCCAGCGCGATCGCGGCCGACCGCGTGCCGAAGATCTACGAACAACACTCCCAATATTCCCCGCCCCTCGCCCTGAGACTGAGCCTGCAACGAGCCAACGGCG
The DNA here is from genome assembly GCA_947464585.1 of Planctomycetaceae bacterium. The sequence continues at coordinate 922 of CANHYS010000057.1, forward strand.
AGATCAACGCCAAGGGTGAGAGCGGGCACGAGTTCAAGGGCATGGGGACGACCTGCACCACGCTCGCGATCCTCCCACGTGGCGCGATCATTGGCCACATTGGCGACAGCCGCTGCTACCGGATCCGGGGCCGAACGATCGAACAGTTGTCGCGAGACCATTCCCTCGTCTGGGAATTGGAATCGGCCGGCGGCATGTCGCGAGAACAGGCTGCCGACGCCGCCCCGAAGAACATCATCACGCGTTCGATGGGACCGCATGCCCGCGTCGAGGTCGATCTGGAAGGACCGTTTCCGGTGACGTCAGGCGACGTATTTCTCCTCTGCAGCGACGGCCTCTCCGGCCAGATGTCGGACGAGGAGATTGGCCTGCTCGCTGCCGAGTTGGAACCGACGGAGGCCGTGCCGGCCCTGATTGGTCTGGCATTGGTGCGGGGCGCCCCCGACAACGTCACCGTGATCGTCGCGCGGGCCGGCGACGAGGAGGCTTCGAAACCGACTCGCAAGGACGAGCCGTGGCCAATGACCGAGGAGGGCACGACGACCCAACGCAAGGCCACCCGCGCCTGGATCGCCTTGGGATTCGCCGCCGCATGCCTGCTGGCGGCCCTCATGTTCAACCCTTTCAGCATGCTCACCAGGGAGTTGTGCCGCGACTCGGAACTCATGAACGCGGTGTGCATGTTTGGCAGCATGGGCGCGCTGCTGGCGTTCGTCATTGCGATCCTGGTTGCCGTGCAGGGCTTCCTCGCGCCGGCCTCGTCGCGGGGGCGAACGCTCCACACCGGCGACTTCCTCGGCAAGGGCCCCTATCGCCGCTACGACTGCACCCCGACGGAGCAATTGGTGGAGGGCATCGCGACGAGTATCGAGCGCGCCGCCGAGGAATTGCACGCCACCGATCGCGACCGCACGGTTGCCATCGTGGCTCGAGTGAGGCAGCACGCCGCAGGTGGGGCCTTTCACGAGGCGACGGTCGCCGCGGCCGAGGCCATCGCCATTTTTTCACAGGCCGTCGAGGCGGCGCGGAGCAATGACACACGCATCACCCCAAAGCCCCCGGCCCACACCTCGCCTCACGACCCAGCCTGACCCCCTTCCTGCCAGAGCCCACCATGAAGATCATCACCCGCTACGTGCTGAGTGAACTGCTGCAGGTCTTTCTCGTGGCGCTTTCCGCCCTCACGCTCTTCATGCTCGTCGTCGGCCTGGTCAAGGAGGCTCAGCAGCAGGGGCTCGGGATGATGCAGATTCTTGCGCTCATCCCCTACGTGCTGCCGGAGGCGATGCGATTCGCGGTGCCGGGGACGATGCTGTTCGCCGTGGCCAGCGTGTTCGGAAGGATGTCCGCCTCGAACGAGATCACCGCCCTCAAGGCGGCGGGCATCACGCCGATGGCAGTGATCTGGCCCGCGGCGGCGCTTGCCATCGTGGTCAGCCTCGTGTCGGTGTGGCTCAATGACATCGCGGTGTCGTGGGGCCGCGACGGCGTGCGTCGGGTGGTCATCAGCAGCGTCGAAGACATCATCTACGGCCGCCTGCGTCAGCAGCGTTCGTACAGCACGTCGCAACTCTCGATCAACGTGAAGGGCGTCGATGGCAGGCGGCTGATCCGCCCCACGCTCTCGTTCCAGCCGGGCGGGTCGAGCCCCCCAGTGACGGTGTCGGCGGCCGAGGCCTCGCTGCGTGCCGACGCGGCCGCCGGCACGCTGACCATCACCTGCCGCGATGGCACCGTCCATGTCGGTGACGTGAAGGCGGTGTTCCCCGACACGATCGAGCGGGTCGTGCCGCTCGACGCCGTCAGCCGAAAAGGCAGCACCTCGACGAGCCCTTCCGAGATTGCCATGGCCGAGTTCGCCAAGGCTCGCACCGACCAGATCGCGAAGATCGATCAATTCGAGCAGGTGGCGGCGGGAAAGATCGCCATGGGGATCGTCACCGGCCACATGGAGCAGACGGTGCCCGCCTCCGTGGAGCCCGACCGCCAGCAGGCCACATGGGCGAAATCCCGGCTCACCAGGATCATCATGGAGCCCTGGCGTCGCTGGGCCAATGGGTTCAGCTGTCTGTGTTTTGTGCTGGTGGGTGCACCGATGGCCATCCGCATGCGGAATGCAGACTTCCTGACCAGCTTCTTCCTCTGCTTCCTGCCGATCCTGCTCGTGTACTACCCGGTATTCATGCTGGGCGTCTCCCGCGTGAAGTCTGGTTCGCTTCCTGCGCCGGCTGTCTGGATGGGGAACGTGCTCGTCGCCCTCTGGGGACTGTGGCTCCTCCGCAGCGTCATCCGCCGGTAACTTTTCGCTCTCCGTCGCTCTGATCACTCTGTTCATGGAGGAGTCCCCCATGCCCCGTCCTGTCACCCTGTTCACCGGCCAGTGGGCCGACATGCCGCTGGAAGACCTGGCACGCAAGGCCCGTGAGTTTGGCTACGGCGGCCTCGAACTCGCCTGCTGGGGCGACCACTTCGACGTGACGCGTGCCCTCGAAGAGAGCGGCTACTGCGCCGCCAAACGCGACACCCTCGAGCGGCATGACCTTTCCGTGTATGCCATCTCCAACCACCTCGTGGGCCAGGCCGTCTGCGACCGCATCGACGAACGGCACAAGTCGATCCTGCCGCCGCACGTCTGGGGCGACGGCAATCCGGCCGGCGTGAACAAACGGGCCGCCGAGGAGATGAAGCGCACCGCCCGCGCCGCCCAAAAGCTTGGTGTGTCGGTGGTCAACGGGTTCACCGGCTCGAGTATCTGGCATCTCATCTATTCCTTCCCGCCCGTGACCGAATCGATGCTCAGCGCCGGTTTCCAGGAGTTCGCCGATCGCTGGCACCCGATCCTCGACGTGTTCGCGGAGTGCGGCGTGCGGTTTGCGCTCGAGGTGCACCCGACGGAAATCGCGTTCGACACGATCACGGCCCAACGGGCGCTCGAGGCGATCGGCCGCCGCGAGGAGTTTGGGTTCAACTTCGATCCGAGCCACCTCCATTGGCAGGGCGTCGATTCGGTGGAGTTCATTCGCACCTTCCATGACCGCATCTATCACGTCCACGTGAAGGATGCCGTCACGCTGTTGAACGGACGCAACGGCATCCTCGGCAGCCACCTCAACTTCGGCGACCCCCGCCGGGGCTGGGACTTCAGGTCGCCGGGCCGCGGCGGCGTGGACTTCGAAGAGATCATCCGCGCCCTCAACCAGATCGGCTACGAGGGCCCGCTCTCGGTGGAGTGGGAGGATTGCGGCATGGACCGCGAACACGGCGCGGCCGAGGCCTGTGAGTTCGTTCAGCACCTCGACTTCGCGCCGAGTAAGCGGCAGTTCGACTCCGCGTTCGCCGAGGAGAGTTGAATCACGGCCGACATGCTGACGCTGCAACGTTGCCGTGTCCTCACCCTGCTCCTGGCGGCTGCAGCGGTGCTGCTACCGTCATGGTCACGGGCCGGGGTCGCGGCCGAACCGGCGGCTGTGAAGACGGAGACCCAACTCGACGAGGAGTGGATGGTCGTCGTGGCCGGCCTCGTGCGTCGAGCCGAGGCCGGCGGCCACGGTGACCTCGCCGCGTTCATTCGCGGCTGGCAGCTCCCCGACGAAGGCGAGCGTCAGTTCATCCTCACCATTCCGGCCGTGTCTCCCACGTCCACGCCACCCGACTGGCTCGACACACCGGCCGAACAGTCGATCTGGGAAGACTTTCTGGCAGCACGGCGGACCCGCGCTGCCGGCACGTTCGTCCTCGCGGTGGCCGCAGCCCAGTCGCAGACAACGCCGGCACGCCGCGCCGATCCAACCGCCGCCGAAAGGCCCGCGCTCGAACACCAGACAGCCGGGGCCATCCGGCTCCTCTATCGCGCCCTCCGTGACGATCCCGACCACGAGCGGGCGCGGGAGGCGGGCGGCTGGATGAAGCGGGATGGACATTGGGTGTGGCCGGAGACAGCGAGACGGCTCGACAAGGGTGAGGAGTATTCGCCCGAGTTCGGCTGGCTGCCACAGGGCCGACAGAAGCGCTACGCCGCCGGCGAACGCTACGCCCACGGACGCTGGACGAAGGCCGACGCAGCACGCCGTCCGATCACGGACCCCGGCGACATCGACAAGCAGGGCTGGAAGTTCGCCTCCGATCACTGGCAGATCACCACCACCGCCGAAGAGAAGGCTGCCGCGAGCCTGGCCGTGCAACTGGAGGAGGCCCATACCGTCTGGCTTCAGGTCTTTGGCGGATTTCAGTACGAGCCGACAGAGTGGGAGCAGCGACTGGAGGGCCGCGGACGGCCGAAGGCCCTCGATGCCTTCGGGGCCAAGCTTGCTGCCAACCGGCAGCAATACGTCGCAGCGCTCGAACCGCTCGAGCCGATGATCGCCCGCACGCAGGGCATCTACTGGACGCCCACACGCACGGCCTGGTTCTTCGAGGGCGAGGGGCAGGAACCGACGACGGTGCATCACGAGGCCGCGCACCAACTATTCGCCGAGAAGCGTCGCACGAGCCCGCTCGCAGGCGAGCGATGCGGCTTCTGGGCGATCGAGGCGGCTGCCTGCTACATGGAGAGCCTGGAGCCGACACCGTGGGGCTGGACCGTGGGCGGCCGCGAGGCTGGGCGGGTTCCCGCAGCGCGTGAACGACTGCTCGACGACGGCTTTCATGTGCCGCTGGCTGAACTCACGGCGCTGGGCCGACGCGGCTTCCAAGCCGACGACCGCCTGCCGCAAATCTACAGCGAAATCTCCGGCCTCGCCGACTTCTTCATGAACGGACAGCGGGCGCGGTATCGCGAGGCCTTCGTCGAATATCTCACCCGCATCTACACCGGCACCGTCGACGCCGACACGCTGTCCCGCCTCTGCCGGAAGAGCTACGCCGAACTGGACGACGAGTATCGGCACCACATGGCAAGATGACCCCCGCGTTGACGGCGGTTCCCACGGGCTTTTACACTTCCCCCCAATTACCAACGAATCTTTTGGAGAAGACCGTCTCATGGCCGCCCCCTCCGCCCCCGCCGCGCGCACGTCCCACGCCACCGACATTGATCGCCTCGCGATCGACACGATCCGCACTCTCTCGATGGACGCGGTCGAGGCCGCCAAGAGCGGCCATCCCGGCACGCCCATGGCGCTGGCACCAGTGGCCTACACCGTGTGGACCGATTTTCTGCGATACGACCCGGCCGATCCTCTCTGGCCCAACCGCGACCGGTTCGTACTCTCCTGCGGCCACGCGTCGATGCTGCTCTATTCGCTCATCCATCTGGCGGGCATCCGCCGGGCAGCAGCCCATGCTGGTTCCGGGAGTGGTTCCGCCGACGAGCCGGCCGTGTCGCTCGAATCGATCAAGAAGTTCCGCCAATTGGACAGCGTCTGCGCGGGCCATCCCGAGCACCACATGACCTCCGGCATCGAGACAACCACCGGCCCGCTCGGACAGGGCTGCGGCAACTCCGTCGGCATGGCGATGGCGTCACGCTGGCTGGCCGCCCACTACAACACGCCCGGCCACGTGGTCTTCGACTACGACACCTACGTGCTCTGCAGCGACGGCGACCTGATGGAGGGCGTGGCCTCGGAAGCCGCCTCCATTGCCGGCCACCTCGGCCTCGCGAATCTCTGCTGGATCTACGATGACAACTCGATCACGATCGAGGGAGAGACCCATCTCGCCTTCAGCGAGAACGTCGCGAAGAAGTTCGAGGGAATGGGCTGGCGGGTCGAACACGTGGCCGACGCCAACGATACGGCAGCCCTCAAGCAGGCGCTGCAGGGTTTCAAGAGTGAGCAGCACAAGCCGACGCTCGTGATCGTGAAGAGCGTGATCGGCTACGGTGCGCCGAAGAAGGCGGGGTCGCACGAGTCGCACGGTGCGCCCCTGGGCGCGGACGAGATCAAGGGGGCCAAGGCGGCCTATGGCTGGCCGGCCGACGCCCAGTTCCTCGTGCCGCCGGAGGTGCCGGAGCGATTCGCCAGAACGATGGGCGACCGCGGCCACAAGGCACACGAGGCATGGCGGAAGACGGTGGTCGAACAGTCCAAGGCGCACGCCGCGGTGGCGGCAGATCTGGCGGCCTTCCTCGCCGGCAAGCTGCCCGCGGGCTGGGAATCGGCCATCCCCTGCTTCCCCGCCGACGCCAAGGGGCTCGCCAGCCGCGTGTCGAGCGGCAAGGTGATCCAGGCGCTCAGCGGCGTCATCCCATGGTTCCTCGGCGGCTCGGCCGACCTGGCACCTTCGACGATGACGCTCGTGCCTGGGGCCGGCGACTTTGGTCACGGCTCCTTCTCAGGCCGCAACTTCCACTTCGGCATTCGCGAACATGGCATGGCCTCGGCCTGCAATGGCATGGCGCTCTCCGGCCTGCGACCCTACTGCGCCACCTTCTTTGTCTTCCTTGACTACCTCAAGCCGGCCCTGCGTCTCTCCGCGATAGGCAACCTGGGTGTGATCTACGTGCTCACGCACGACTCCATCGGCCTGGGCGAGGATGGCCCGACACACCAGCCGATCGAGCAACTCGCCAACGCCCGTGCCGTGCCTGGCCTGAGCGTATTCCGACCGGCTGACGCCAATGAGGTGGCGGAGACCTACCGTGAGGTCATCAGGCAGGCCGACCGTCCCGCGGTGATCGTGCTCTCCCGGCAAAACCTCCCTACGCTCGATCGCGCCGCCTATGGCTCGGCCGCGGGCGTCGCCAAGGGTGCCTATGTGCTGAAGGACGCCGCCGACGGCAAGCCGCAGTGCATCTTGATCGGCACCGGCAGCGAGGTGCAGCTCTGCCTCGAGGCCGCCGAGAAGCTGGCCGCCGAGGGCGTGCACGCACGCGTGGTGAGCATGCCGAGTTGGGATCACTTCGAGGCGCAGGACGAGGCCTACCGGGAGAGCGTGCTGCCCAAGGCTGTCACTGCACGGGTCGCCTGCGAGGCGGCCTGCGGCTTTGGGTGGGATCGCTGGATCGGCCCACGGGGCCGGTTCGTCGGCATGACGAGTTTCGGTGCATCGGGCCCTGCCCCGGCGCTCTACAAGCACTTCGGTATCACAGCCGAGGCGATCGCCGCCGCCGCGAAGCAGTCGATCGCGGCCCACTAAAACAGATCCGCATGAGCATCCCTCTGCTGCATCCGTGAGGGGCTGCCCACGCCCCGAGAGCCGGCGTTGGCGGCAAGCGAAGGCAGGATGCCGAGAGCGCAGCCGCCATCGAGTGAGCGAAGGGCAGGATGCCCGTAGCGAACGTCCGGCGACGGGGCGTGGGCAGCCCCGAACCGTCGGCAAACCTACGGCTGATCTTCCGAGTCGCCGATGACGGCGTCTTCTTCATCGATGCCGGCGGCCACCTTGCCGTCGTGATTCTTGAAGAGATGATCGTCGTGATGCAGGTCTGTCGGCGCGACTCGCATCACGTGGCCATCCTCGAAGAGCACGTGATGGATACCGTCGGGATGGTTGCTGCTCCGTTCGCCACCGTCGTTCGGGGCATCTGCCATCAGCGGATGATGGGTACGGCGGCGATCGAGATTCGGCTGCAGCGTGCCAGACGCATCACGATGGCCGAGCGTGTAGCCGTAGTCGCCCCCCATCGTCCTCACCATTTCCTCGAACTGCGGCGTGCCGACGGCCGCGTTGAGTTCTTCCAGCGTCGGCACTCGGAAGGTGCCACTTCTGGAAAGCGCCGTATCGGGACAGATGAGCGTGCCGTCGTCGGCCACCAGTCGCTGCTCCGAGACGAGCGTGGGGGCATAGAGTCCGGCCCGCGACAGCGGCCCTGAACTGGGCGGCGTGGGGAAGACCCGATGGGCATCGGCATAGCCCTGAAGCGCCCCCGACGTCTTGAGCAGATTCCGCTCCGCCCGCCGGGCGCGGGATTGCGCGATCGAATCGAGCAGCAGCGGCGCCACGAGCACGCAGGCGGCGAGCGC
>CANHYS010000058.1 GCA_947464585.1 Planctomycetaceae bacterium
AAGCGCATGGTAGCGCTCAACGCCGGCGGACGACCGCTGGTCGACATCGATTCCGACGACAAAATGCAGATCGTCATCGAGGAGATCAAGCAGGACAAGATCTTCCTCGACACGTCGATGAACCTCCGCGTCACGGGTGAATCACCCGAGGCGGGCGGTCCGCTCGATTTCGATCCCACGATCCTGTAATCACGTCTGCAATGCCCTCATGCTCGAAGGTCGCGAAATCATCGTGGGCGTGTCGGGCGGCATTGCAGCCTACAAGGCGGCTGCGCTCACGAGCCTGCTCGTGCAGCAGGGGGCCGGCGTAACCGCCGTGCTCACCCGCAACGCGCGGCGGTTCGTCGGGCCGGCCACGTTTGCGGCCCTCACCGGCCGGCCGGTTGCCACGCGAAGCTTCGATCCCGGCGTGCACCCGCTTGGGGCTCATATCGAACTGGCGGCCCGTGCTGATCTGGTCGTCGTCGCACCGACCTCGGCCGACCTGCTGGCCAAGGTGGCGGGCGGTGCGGCCGACGACCTGCTCACCACGCTCCTGCTCTGCGCCGAGTGCCCCGTCGTCATGGCGCCAGCGATGAATTCAGCCATGTGGGCCAAACCCTCCGTGCAGCGCAACGTCCGGCAGGTCGCCGCCGATGGCGTGCAGATCATCCAACCGGGAACGGGCTGGCTCTCCTGCCGGCAGCAGGGTGCCGGAAGGATGGCCGAACCGGAGGAGATCGCGGGCGTGATCCGCGAGCTTCTCGCCGGCGTTCCAGGGAAACGTTCCTCCTGATCCGGCCCTCTGGGCGGATGGCGATCGATGGCACGAATCCTGCTCACCGCCGGCCCTACGCGGGCCTACATCGACGAGGTGCGGTACCTCACCAACGCCTCGAGCGGTCGGATGGCCCGGTCGATCGCCCAGGCTGCTCTGGCCAGTGGCCACGACGTGACGATCGTGAGCGGGCCCGTCGGCGTGAAGTATCCCGCTCGGGCCCGGGTGATCCCGGTGGTCACGACGGCGGAGATGCTGGCGGCGGCGATCGAGGAACTCCCGCGGGCCGACGGCGTGATCGCAGCGGCGGCCCCCTGCGACTTCGAGCCCGTGCGCCCCATGGCGGGCAAGATTCCCCGCACCGCTGCCGGCCTGTCGCTGAAGCTGCGGGCCACCACCGACGTGATCGCCACGCTGGCAGCCCGCGTCAAACGGCAGCCTTCCGGCCGGCGGCGGGCCACCTGGTGCGTCGCCTTCGCCCTGGAACCAGGGGCTGACAAGGCGCGGGCCTGCGCAAAAGTCACCGCGAAGCAGTGCGACCTGATCGTGGTCAACGACCTCGCCGCCCTCGAATCGACGCAAAATGCCGTTGCCGTCTACGACGCCCACCACGAACTCGTGGGCGAAAAGCGGGGAACGAAGCCGGCCGTGGCCGTCTGGCTGATCCGGCTGATTGAAAAGCGGCTGATGGGCGACTGACGGCGATGTGGAGCATTTCGCCCATGCCCGCTATAAAAAGCCCCCTCACGCACCTCCCTCGTGCACACTCCAGGTTCTCTCGATGATCAAAGTCGCTGTCCTCGGCGCCACCGGCTACACGGCTCTCGAAGCCATCAAGATCCTGCTGCGGCATCCGCAGGCGGAGATCGTCGCCGCCACCAGCCGGCAGGAGGGGAACACGCCCGTGTCGAGCGTGCACCCCAGCCTTGTGGGCCGGCTCGATCTGCCGCTCGAGGACCTCACGCCCGAGCAGGTGGGTAGCCGGGCCGAGTGCGTGTTCAGCTGCCTGCCCCACTGTGCCAGCGCCGAGATCATCCCGAAGGTGCTGGCCGCTGGCGCGAAGGTGATCGACTTTAGCGCCGACTACCGGCTCGACGATGCCGCCACCTACCTGGAATGGTATGGCCACGAACACCCCGACGCGGCCCGGCTCGGCCAGACGGTCTACGGCCTCCCGGAGCTGTTTCGCGACCGGATCAAGGGGCAGTCGCTCGTCGCCAATCCCGGCTGCTACGCGACGTCGGCGATCGTGCCGCTGGCACCGTTGCTGAAGAGCGGCCTCTTCCAGACCGACGACATCATCATCGACTCCAAGAGCGGCGTGAGCGGCGCGGGCCGGTCGCCCAAACTGATGACGCATTTCCCTGAGTGCAACGAAAGTATGTCGGCCTACAACGTCGGCCGGCACCGCCACACGCCAGAGATCGAACAGATCATCAACCGGCACGCGGCAACGATGCCCAGCGTCATCTTCACGCCCCAACTCGCCCCGATGGACCGTGGCATCCTCTCCACGATCTACATCCGGCCGAAGGCTCCCATCGGCGAGCAGGACGTGATGCAAATGCTGCGCGATGCGTACGCCGGCGAGCGGTTCGTGCGGATCGTGGACCACCTGCCCGGCACGAAGGACACCGTCGACACCAATTTCATCGACATCACGGCCCGCGTCGTTCGCGGCCGCGTGCTCCTGATCAGCTGCGAGGACAACCTCGTCAAAGGGGCGGCGGGCGCCGCCGTACAGAATTTCAACGTTCTTTATGACCTCCCCGAAACCACGGGGCTCCTGTAAACACGCCGGCGATGCCATCCCGGCGGACGAGCGGAATCATCAGAGAGACAAACCATGGCCATCGCCGAAACACCCGTTCGCCTGCCGATTCCTCCCCTGCCCCAGGGATTCCGCGCCGCCGGCACCCATGCTGGGCTGAAACGGAACCCCACCCGTGAGGACATCTCGCTGATCGTGTCGGACCGCGATGCAACGGCAGCGGGCGTCTACACGACGAACCTCGTGTTCGCGGCACCGGTGGCCTTCGACCGCAGCCGCACACCGGGCGAGGGCTTCCGTGTGATCGCCATCAATTCAGGCAACGCCAACGCCTGCACGGGCCGACGTGGACTCGACGATGCACGGGCCATGGCCGCCACCGCTGCCAAGGCCGTCGGCGTGCACGAGGAAGGAGCCCTGGTGCTGTCCACTGGCATCATTGGCGAATTTCTGCCGCTGGAGAAGATTCGCGCCGGCATCGAAATTGTTGCTGCCAAGCTCGGCAGCGACGCCGATTCTGCCGTAACCGCGGCCCGGGGCATGATGACGACCGACACCCGCCCGAAGCTCTCCGGCTCTTCCTTCACCGTGGATGGCCACCACTACACGCTCTTCGGCATGGCCAAGGGCGCGGCGATGATCGGTCCGCGGATGGCGACGATGCTCGGCATCATCCTCACCGATGCCCCGGTCGGGGCGGCCGATGCCCAGCGGCTCCTGCGGGAGGCAGCGGAGGAGACCTTCAACTGCGTGAGCGTGGATGGCCACACGAGCACCAACGACACCGTGCTGCTGCTGGCCAACGGGGCCGCCGGCGGCAAACCGCTTGCCGGCAAGGGGCTCGACGCCTTTGGCAAAGCGCTCATGGACGCCTGTGAGACGCTGGCCCGGGAAATCGCTGATGATGGCGAGGGGGCGACGCACGTGCTCCGGATCGAGGTGCAGGGGTGCCGGTCCCGCGACGAAGCGAGGCAGCTCGCCCGGAGCGTCGCCGACAGCCCGCTGGTGAAGACGGCGATCTGCGGCGCCGACCCAAACTGGGGCCGGATTGTCTCCGCGGCCGGCTACGCCGGGGTGAAATTCGACCCTGAAAAACTCGTTCTACGGCTCAACGGCACCCTGCTCTTCCGCGACGGGGCTCCGGTGGCGTTCGATGGCGGAGCCGTTTCGGCGTCGATCCAGGCCTCCCGGGAAACTCTCATTGAGCTCGATTTTGGCTCCGGACCGGGCTCAATCCGGTTCTATTCGAGCGATTTGACGGCCGAATACGTCAGACTCAACGCCGATTACCACACCTGAGGCTCTGGGTGAGGTTCCAGGGTCAGGATTGCGTATAGTTTGTGGGCCCCGCCCCGTGGCTTGACGCGGCCTCGCGAAAACTGTTTTCTCTGGCTCCATGTTCCCGGGTTGAGGCTCCCGGTGTTAGGTTCCAGCGTTTGGCTGTCTCATTTCGTTCGTCCCGCTCCAGTCCCCCAGCCCACCATCTTTCGACCATGCTGATCGCGCCGCTTTCCATCGACGTTCTTCCATCCCTCTGGCCTGCCACGCCCGCGCAGACTCCTGCTCACGGGCTGCTGGCTCCACCATCAGCTCCGCTGCCCGGAGCGCCCCTGCCCGGGCAGCACCTCGGCACGAGCCGTATCGAGTGTGCCGATGACCCCGAAGACGAAGAAGAGGATCTCGGTGACGAGGAAGACCTGACGGTCGCCCAGCCAGCCGCCGACGAAGAGTCCAGCTTCGACGATTTCGACGATGAATTCGATGATGACTTCGAGGAGGAGGAGAACGATCCCGACTGGGATCACCCTGACGACTCCGCACCGGAGGCGCCGCCACCCGGCAAGGGCGGTGGTCGCAAGAAGTGAGCACTGACCTGCGGCAGATGTTTTCCACCGAGAGCGATCACGAGCATTCACGATGTCCGGCCGAGATATCCCTGCCGACGATCCCGACGCCGACTCCGGCGGCTCCGTGCGCGGTGATACCCGCGGCCGCCAGCCATCGCATACCCACGACGATTGGTTCGGTGACCTGAGCCAGCTCGACTTCGACATCGACTTTTTCGAGGGGCTGCTTGCCCGCAACGGAGAATCGGTCGAGGTGCTCCGTGTTCTGGCGGAGCTTGTCTCGCAGAAGGGGCTCGTGAAGCGGGCGCTCGCACTCGACCTCCGGCTGGTGGAAGTGCTGCCCAACGACTTCCTCGCCCGCTACAATCTCGCCTGCTCGCTGGCACGTGCCGGGAGACCCGACGAGGCGATCGACGCGCTCTCCCGGGCAATCCTGCTCGGGTATGACGACCTCGCCCACCTGGAGGTCGATCCAGACCTCGATTCGCTCCGCGAGCACCCGGAGTTCCGGGAGTTGCTCGGTCACGAGTAGGGCGGTCCTTCTCGCGTCGGTTGTCCACGTCGACCACCTGTTTTCCGCGTCTGCCATTCGGAGCATGCATGCTCGACCAATTCGACAAGATCACCGAGGCCTGCGCGACGATCTCCGCGCGGTGGCCCCACAAGCCAGCCGTCGCCCTCATTCTTGGCAGCGGACTCGGCGCCGCGGCGGCCGCTCTCACCGACGCGGTGACGATCCCCTACGAATCGATCCCCCACTTCGCGAAATCGACGGCGCACGGCCACACTGGTCAGTTGGTCTGCGGCCTCCTGGCTGGTGTGCCGGTCGTCGTGATGGAGGGGCGGATGCATGCCTACGAAGGCTATCCCCTGGCCCAGATCACGTTTCCTGTGCGGGTGCTCGCGCGGTTGGGGGCCGGGCTGCTCATCGTCACCAACGCCTGCGGCGGCCTCAATCCGCAGTTTCGCACCGGCGACATCATGGTGATCGACGACCACATCAACCTGATGAACGACAACCCACTCGTCGGCATCAACGATGATCGGCTCGGCCCTCGGTTCCCCGACATGTCTGCCCCCTACACCCCGGACCTCATCGACCGGGCGCTGGAGGTGGCACGCCGGGAAAACTTCGTGGCCCATCGCGGCGTCTACGTGGCGGTGACGGGGCCGAACCTGGAGACCCGGGCGGAATATCGCTTCCTGCGGACCATCGGCGCCGACGTGGTCGGCATGTCGACCGTGCCGGAAGTGATCGTGGCGGTGCATGCGGGCCTGCGCGTGCTCGGCCTCTCGGTGATCACCGACATGTGCCTGCCAGATCATCTGGAGGTGGCCACGGTCGAGAACATCCTCGCCGTTGCGCGATCGGCAGAGCCGAAGCTCCGTGCGATCATCACCGCTGCGGTACGCGACGCGTCCAACACTCAGACGTAGGGCAGGTCGCCCTTGCGGGCGGCCGACAGTTCCACGATCAGGTCGGCGACCGCCTCCGTGATTATGGTGAAATACTCGAGCCCCTTCGCCGCCGTGGCAGCCGAGGGATCGCCGCTGCCGGTGTCGGGATGGACGTGTGACCATGGACGTGGCGTCCATGCGTTGGCCCGCTTGAGCGTTGTCAGCTTCCATGGCAGGGTCATGCCCTCGCCGGCCTGCTCCATCACGACCAGGTCCGGCCGAAGGTGCATGATGAGCGAGGTCTCGAGTTCCCCCGCGTGGTCACCTGGCTGGGCAAAAATTCGCTCCACGGCGTCTGGCCGCACCCGCCAGAAGTCGACCACCACGATGAATGAACCGCTCTCCAGCATCAGGTCGCGGACCAGTGGCTTGAATTCGTTGCCGCCGTGGCCATTGAGCAGCACGAGCCGGTCGATGCCCTGCCGCCGCAGGCTCTGGACCACGTCTCGGAGCACCCCCAGCGCGGTCGCCGTCGAAAGGTGGATCGTCGCCACCTGATCCTGCTGCTGCGCGTTGTTGCCATAGGGGATCGCGGGGAGCACGATCGGCAGCGCACCGCGGCCCGCGGCCAGTTGGGCCGCTTGTTCGGCGACCGCCGTCGCCTCGATCACGTCCGTCCCATGTGGAAGGTGGAAGTTGTGGGCCTCCGTCGCCCCCCACGGCAGCACGGCCACCGTTGGCCGTCGGTCGAGAACCTGTCGGTAGTTGGCCTCGAGGAGCACGTGGGCCCGCGGGCCCGGGTCGGCTTGCATCGTGGATTTTCTCTGTGACGCTGCGGTTCCGGACGGCAGTCCCCGTGATGACGGGTGACGCGGCCGCACGACACCACGATTTTCCACCATCTCGGCAATCTTTGTACCATCTACGTCCCACACGGGCCGCCGGCCCGTCACCTCCAGCACCGCCCCGTTTCCACCACCGCCTCATGTTCGACCCCGTCCGTGGCAAGCCCGACTTCCCCGCCATCGAGGCCGCGATCTCGCAGCTCTGGCGTGAGCGTGGTGTCTACAAGAAGTCGCTCGAGCAGCGGCGTGACGCAAAGCGGTTCGTCTTCTTCGAGGGACCGCCGACCGCCAATGGCATGCCCCATCCCGGCCACTGCCTGACGCGGACGATCAAAGATCTCTACCCGCGCTACCGCACGATGCGTGGCGAATACTGCGAGCGGAAGGCGGGCTGGGACACCCACGGCCTGCCGGTCGAGGTGGAGGTCTGCAAGGAACTGGGCATCCACTCGAAGGCGGAGATCGAGGCCTTCGGCGTCGAACCCTTCATCCATCGCTGCCAGGAATCGGTCTGGCGGTACATGAAAGAGTGGGAGAGCCTCACCGAGCGGATCGGTTTCTGGATCGACCTCTCTGACGCCTACGTCACCTACCACCAGAGTTACGTGGAAAGCGTCTGGTGGGCGCTGGCCGAACTCTTCAACCGTGGACTTCTCTACCAGGGGCACAAGATCGTCTGGTGGTGGGCGCAGGGCGGCACCGCGCTCTCGAGCGGCGAGGTGGGCCAGGGCTATCGCGAGGTGGCCGATCCGAGTGTCTACGTGGCGTTCCCGCTGCTCGACGATGCAGGGAATCCGACCACGCGCAGCCTGGTGGCCTGGACGACCACGCCGTGGACGCTCCCCTCCAACCAATTCGCTGCCGTGAAGGCCGATCTCGACTATGTCGTTCTCAAAGAAGCTCCGAGCGGGAGCGACGGAACCGGATCAGGCATTCCAGCGCAGGAATTCATCGTCGCCGAGCCGCTGGCAGCAACGCTCGGCGAGAAGATGAAGAAGCAGTTCGAGGTGGTCGACCGCCTCCCAGGCTCCGTCCTCGTGGGCCGTTCCTACATGCCGCCGTTTGACACGTTTCGCCCGGCGGGCTCGCCGCAGACGGCAACGCTCACGGACGGAGGCACGCAGCCTGCGGCCTGGCGGGTCGTGGCCGCCGACTTCGTGACGACCGACTCAGGCACCGGCATCGTCCACATCGCGCCTGCCTTCGGCGAAGTCGACTACACGGTGCTGGCCTCCGAGCAGGCACGGTTCGCGGAGGGGCGAGGGCCGACACTCATCAACTGCGTCGCCCCCGACGGCAGCTTCACCGACGCCTTCCCCATGGGGAGCGGCCGGTTCGTGAAGGAGTGTGACCGCGACATCACCCGCGACCTGCGGGCGCGTCATCTGCTCGTCCACCAGGAGCAGTATGTCCACGACTATCCGTTCTGCTGGCGGGCCGACAACGATCCGCTGATCCAGTATCCCCGACAGAGCTGGTTCATCCGCACGAGCCAGTTCCGCGAGCAGATGCTCGCCAACAACTCCCGGATCGACTGGCTGCCCGAGCACATCAAGGACGGCCGGTTCGGCAACTTCCTCGAGACGAATGTCGACTGGGCTCTCTCGCGCGAGCGGTATTGGGGAACACCGCTGCCGATCTGGAAGTGCGAGACGACCGGCAAGGCCGAGGCGGTGCCATCGTATGCGGCGCTCACGGCCAAGCCGGGTGTGCAGGGGACCGACGTCTTCGACAGGGCGAAGGCCGCGAATCCGAAACTCTCCGACGATCTCCGCGTGCACAAGCCCTACATCGACGCGGTCACCTACGACTCCCCGTTCGCACCGGGAGCCCGGATGCGGCGGGTGCCGGAAGTCATCGACTGCTGGTTCGACTCCGGTGCCATGCCGTTCGCCCAGTGGGGCTGGCCGCACCGCGGCGACGAGGAGTTCAAGACACAGTTTCCCGCCGACTTCATCTCCGAGGCGATCGACCAGACCCGCGGCTGGTTCTACAGCCAGTTGGCGATCAGCACGCTCCTCTTTGGCGCAGAAGAGACGCCCTATCCGCATCCCTTCCGCACCTGCATCGTGCTGGGCCACATGCTCGGCGAAGACGGCCAAAAGATGAGAAAGAGCAAGCGGAACTAACGCGACCCGGCCGAGTACTTCGACAAGTAAGGA
>CANHYS010000059.1 GCA_947464585.1 Planctomycetaceae bacterium
CTTTGCGGCAGTGATCGACCGGCGACTCGGCCGCGTGCCCGCCTTCGCGCCGCCCGAGTACCCGTGGGAGGGCGACCCCACGACCTGGGCCGAACTCGAACTCTGTCGATAGAAAATGGGGATGGGAGCGAATTTCTCCTCTGTGACATTCGCTCCCGTCCCTATTGATTCGTGTCGGCGTGAACCCGGAGCAGGCCGAGTTCGAAACCGCGAGCGACGGCCTGGGCCCGGTCGGAGGCGTGGAGTTTCTCGAGAATGCAGGTCATGTGCCAGCGGACGGTGCGCTCCGAGATTCCCAGCAACTGCGCGATACCGTTGTTCGTGAACCCCTGCCGAACGAGCCCCAGCACCTCCGTTTCCCGAAGGTTCAACGGTCCCGGCATATCGGACGTCGGTCCGCAGGGTGGTGGTGTGATGCGTTCGCCGCGTTTGACGGCGCGGATGGCCTCCGCGAGCTCCTCATGGCCCACGCTCTTGATGAGATAGCCCCAGGCGCCGGACTGCATCGCCGTCTGGATGTCACGGGGATCCTTGGAGGCCGAGAGCATCAGGATCCTCGCGTCTGGAAACGACGCTCGAATCCTGCAAAGGGTTTCGATGCCGTCCATGCGATCCATACTGACGTCGAGAAGCATCACGTCCGGGCGGTGCTTTCGATAGAGATCGCAGGCCGACGCACCGTCGTCCGCTTGGGCCACGATGTTGAATCCATGGCCGAGCGACAACACGCTCGCGAGCCCGACCCGCATCACGGCATGGTCGTCGACGAGCATGACACTTGTTGCCAGCGGGTTGGCAGTCGTGGTCGGCTTCATGATTCCTCCGTTGTGGTCAGTTCGTTATCGTAGGCACGGCGTGTGACCACGGCATGCACCGTCGTGCCTTCGCCCGGCTGGCTCTCGATCCGCAGGCTGCCCCCGAGCCGCTCCGCTCGCTCCCGCATGCCGTGCATCCCGAAGTGACCGCTCTCGGTGCCTCGCTGCTCCCCCATTTCGAACCCCTCGCCGTCATCCCGCACGATCACGTGGATCGCATCTTCGTCGGCCTTCGCTTCCACGGTGACACGGATCGACTGCGGACGGCCGTGACGAAGGGCATTGGTGATCGCCTCCTGCACGATCAGCAGGATCTGGCCTGCCGCAACGGCCGGTGCATCATCCACGCCGGCGGAGGTCTCGACGGTGATGGCGGCATGGCGCCCCTCGCCAAGTCTCGCCGCCAGAATCCGCAGCGACTGCGACAGCGACTGGTCGGGGATCGGGAGGCTCCTCATCGCCCAGACCGATCGTTGCAGTTCGCCGTTGGCGTGGTTCACCATCCGTCTCGCCACGTCGAAATGGAGCCGCGGTCCGTCGGGCCGCAGCAGTCCGCCGGCCTCGCAGGCATCGAGCTGGTAGCCGATGCCGCCCAGTGTCTGCAAGAGCGTGTCGTGGAGGTTCGCTGCGAGCCGGTTCCGCTCGCCGATCGTCACCTGATATTCAACGGCCGCATCGCGGCGCGACCGCATCTCAGCGGCAAGACGATGGGTCGTGGCCGCCACCTGTTGCCGCAGCAGCCACACCCAGCCGAGGGCGATGGTCAGGCCAAGGGCCACACCACCGAGAAGCATGCCCAGTCGCCGCGGCGTCCACCACGACGGGCTGTTCACGACGGAGATGTCGACGAGGGTCCGCGGCAGGATTGTCATCCGCTCGACGGATGGCAAATGCCACATAGGGCGGACACCCGGAGTGGCGGCAAGATCACACTGCACGATGCCTCGGACGATGAGTTCGCTGCCAATCTCGATGGCAGGCAATGCTTCGAACAACGCCGCCGGCATGATCGCGGCCAGCGTCGATTTCCCAGCCACGAGCAGGAGCGCCCCCCCTTCCGCGGTCCGCTGGCTCTCAACGAGGCGGGCCCGTATCGCCACAAGGCAGCCGTCGTAGTCCCCGGGGGATGCGAGGAGCCCGAAGCCAATCGCATCTTTGTTGAGCGCGACGAGGTCGTCCGGTTGGATCGGCAGGGCCGCTGGCGCCGCCGTCGTGCGGAGTCGGCGGACGATGGCCTCGACGATGCTGGAGGCCGCCGCCACTTCCGCCGTCACACGGCTCCGGTCGATAAATCCCGAGACCTCCACAACGTCACCCGGCACCAGCCTTTCGAGGGACTGCGTTTCCACGCGGACCCCGATCGCCCCTCGCTGGATGTAGACAGCCTGCCCGGGGATCGCGTGCGTGACCACGCCCTCCGTTCGGATGCGATGGCTGGACGCGGCCATTGGCTGGAACCGATCAATGTGCTCCAGAGACACCGCCGGCGCATCGAACGGCTCGGGTTGTGGCGGCGTGACGACCGTGATGTCTTCGATGTCACGGACGTGGATTGTCGGTGAGACAAACTGGCCTCGCGTGGTAAATCGGGAGGCTGCGACGCCGATGACGCGGAGCGTACCATCGACCATGTCGTCAGGCGGCTGCGGCAGCGATGTCTTTGGTACGGATGCCAGGAACCGGCCAGATTGACCCGCGATCACGAGAATCCACCACGTCACATCGTCTCGATATCCCTGCAGGATTCCTTCCACGACGATGCGCTGGCTATCTTCCGATCCTGAGAACAGGCTGGCCTTCGTCGGAGTCTTCGGCGCGGGCAGAGGCCGCGTCACGCCTTCAGACAGAATCCGGATTCCCTCCGGCACGATCATTGGTGCGTAGCCGCTCACGTCGACCGCACCGGTTACCTCGAGTTCCATGCCGGGTGTCAATCGGTTCCACTCCGCCTCCGGACCACGCCAGTCGCCGTGAAGGCGGGAGAGGTGGACGTTCACCCAGATCCCGGCGGTCTCGTCCTGTACGACGCAATAATCATGCGTTACCTCGCCACGGGTGAGCCAGGTGACGACACCGCGGACCACCACGCGGTGGTCCGCAACCGAGCCGGGCGACGCCCCCAGGGCTGGCAGCGGCAGCGATCGGAGGCTGGCGATGTCAACTGGACTCTCGTCGCCGGCCATGGTCGCATCCACGCCGAGGCAGTCGACCACCTGCAACAACGCCGCGGCGACGAGGAACACATGACAAGCCTGACGGATCGAGCGGAAAAGCATCGCTGCGGACCTTATCACGCACTCTGCCTGCTCTTGCTCGCGTCGTCGGCGGCGGGGAGGCGGGTGGTCACTCTGGTTTGTAATCGCTTTTGAGTTCGAAGGTGAATGCCTCGCCCGTGTTGAGGCCCTTCTTCACGGTCGTCTTCAGTCCCGAGGTGGTGGTCGATTCATATGCCTTGGGCACGAGATACCGGTATCGTATCTCCCGAGGGCCGCTGGGCATCTCGCCAGGCTTGAGATTGTCCCACTTCGGGTCGGGCATCAGTTCGACCTTGGAGATGCTCACAGCGTACTCTCCAACCGTCGTGCCCTTTTCGGTCGCACCGCCACGGGTGGCCGTGAGCCGAAAACTCCCATCCGCGAGGGTAGCCCCCGTGGCGGGCAGGCCCTCACCAGGGATGAGCGGTGAAAATCCGACCGTGGCGGCCACCAGCGGCTCGCCATCGATCGTGACCAGCCCCTCCACCATCTGCACGTCCGGGCCAGACTTGCGGCAGCCCGTCAGGCACAGGATCGCTGCCGCGATGACAACCATCGCGGTTCGGGGTCGATGGCGAGTGAGGCAGCCGCCGATTGGGGTTTTCATGCGATCTCCAAAGACAAGGTGTGGTTCGGAAAAGATGCTCCGAGAACGGGTCACTCTGGACGGTTGGCGATCACTTCGCCACCCATGATGGAGCCCATACTTCCCCAGACTCCCCACTGGGATCGCCCCCTGTAGTCATGGTTGTAGGGGGAATTACTGAAGGTGATGGTCGGGTCTCCAGCGTCGATATTTTCATTGATGAATCGCGTCGAGCCGTCGCACATCGCCACCCACGCGCCGCCACCGTGGTAGCTGCTTGCCGAGGGAACGGCGCCGCTTTCCGCCCCGCCGGGGTTCCAGCCGGGCGGAGGATTGGCACACGATGGGCTATTCGGGGGGAGGGTGGTGAAAAAGCCGGTGTAGCAGTTCCGCGCATCGCCCCACCGTCGCCCGTTTGACTGGCCCACATTGGTGACGACAGTTCCAACGGCTCCGCCGACTCGACTACTACAGTCTGAAGGCTTCGTGAACGCTCCGATCGGGGTGCCACCCAAAACATTGGTACTCGCATCGCCCATGACGACCTCGCCTAGCATCACGGTCTGGGAGGTACCGTCGAGGATCTTGGCGATCGTGACAGGGGGCAGGATGCGGTGGGGCGAATAAACACCCACACCGAGGCTGAACGGTCCGCGAATGATGCCATAGTCGTCCCCGAACCAAATGTCGCCCTTGTTGCAGTGGTAGCTGGTGGGACCGCGGTCCGATGAGGCGACAACCACCCTCTCCGATGGGCATCGCAGGCCAGGCAACTTTCTTGCGTAGGCGTCGCCGGTCCACGGCGAGGGCCAGGCGCCGTTCTTATGGTCACTGACAGCGGTGTTATAGGTCTGCTCCTCTTCCATGTAGGGGAGGATGGGTGTGATGAAACTTACAAATTCCCAGTATCTGCCCGACGCCCCACCGACAGCGTTGTACAGCACCGCGTCGGCTCGGCCGGCCGGCAACCTTTTCTGGGCCGACTCGAAGTTCAGCACGCTAAGCGACAGCTGCTTCATGTTGTTGCTGCACGCACTGCGTCGCGCGGCCTCCCTGGCCGCCTGCACGGCCGGCAGGAGCAGGCCCACGAGCGTGCCGATGATCGCGATCACGACGAGCAGTTCCACGAGCGTGAACCCGCGATGGCCTGCGGAACCATGGCCGGAATAAGCGGGTGACATGCGTTTCCTGTTCATAAGACCCCCTCGAACCTGATGAAAGAATCACGAATGGAGTGGCATCGCACCGCGATGCCGTGCTGCCGGAGAACCAAACTCCCCAGCACACCCAAGAAGCTAGCTCGCGGCCGGAGGCCGGTCACTGGAGGATCCTCCAGTGGCCCCAGGGGCTGCCTCACGGCCACTGGATGACTTTTTTCAAAGCCCTTCTGAGCGGGGAACCGCGAACCCGATCGTATGGTCCGCGGCTTCCGGCAATGGCACCGTCACCGTCTGGCTCCATGTGCCGGTTTCGGGATCGAAGTCAGTCTGCCAGAAGTCGTTGCCGTGAACGGCTTGGTCGCACGGCGTGCCATCGATCGTGAACCCGCCGCCGCGGTGCGTCGGCAGGCCCGTCACCGTGATCGGCACGTACCCGAGCCCACCAGAGATCGTGAACTCGGCGAGGCCGTCCTCCGCCGCCACCCGCACATCCGGGTGGAGCCGTTCGAGGCGGCCCTTCCGCACCTCCACTCGCCGTGCGTTGCCCACCGCCTCGCGGTGCACGAGCCGCCAACTGTCTTGCATCGTGGCAAGCGCCGCCCGCAGCGGCTCGTTCGGTCCGTAGTAATCCGCGGCGGCCTGCGGCAGCACCAGGTGCTCAATTGTCGCCTCCACGAAGTCTCCCGGCAGGAGTTGCGTGACATCCGGCGGAGGCACGATATCGAGCGTCGAGGTCGCCGTGCCACCGACGACGGCACCGCGCTCCGCCACCCACGGTCGGACATTCTTGCCTCCCAGCCGGGCCCGCCACTCCCGGATAACCACGCCACGGTTCGCCCACGCCCCCTTGTCTGCGCCCGGTCGACGCACCGCCTCGTGAAGTGACACCCAGGGCACGGTGCCCGTGCACTCGAGCGGCTGCGTGCGATACTCGTCGCCACCCCATTGCGTGGCCCATTCGCGTACAAGCCCCGTCACGTCGCCGACGGCCATCTGCCGTTCGCCCGTGTAGCTGTAGCTGTCGGCGCCGATCTGGAAGAACACCAGCCGCGAAAAGTCGACGGGCTGCTTCACATCCATCCTTACCGAATAGACGCCGCGGACAATATCGTCGGTCCGAGCGAGGCTCACCGTCTCGGCATGCTCAATCTCCTCGCCGACTTCGCCGGCATAGGTGACCTCCGTGAGGCACGGCCCCTGCTTTTCGTAGGCTGTCTTCATGCGGCCATGCGGCACGCGGCGACCGGAGCGGTCAAAGAGCCTGAAGAAGTCACCTCCACCGACGTTGTTGGTCCAGCCCCAGGCTCGGTCGTTGCCCATCGACGTCACCATCAGCGGCCGGACGTCGAGGACCGAACAGCCGGCCTGTATCTGGTCGGGCTCGTAGCAGATCGACTCGCCCCACGAGCCCATCGCCGACTCATCCCAGAGCTGATTCGCGCCCCAGCCGATCAGGCAGAGCTGCGCATGCGAGGCAGCCGGCACGCCGCCCCAGTGGGCGAAGGCGAGCGTGAGCTCCACGTCGACCGTCGTCTGTGCGGGCAGTAGCAGCTGCGTGAAGCCATGAAACCAAGTGCCTTCGTAGGGGTTGTCGCCTGACCGGCCGTGCCAGTTTTTAGAGAGCTGCACCGGGATGCCGAGGGGATGGCCTTCTGCGTCACGAAGGATCGCCGACATCCCCGTGATCGACTGGCCGAGACCGCCGCGAAGGCCTGCGGCGGTCTTCTCAAAGAGGAGCCGGACAGTGGCCTCGCGATTGGCTGGGTTCTTGAGGGTGAGTCGCACCCGCTCGATGGCGTCGTTGCGGTGGTCCTGGAACGGCGCCCCGTTATCGGCCCGCTGCTTGGCTGCCTGCGACACCGCCGGCACGATCGCCGTCACCGCGTCGAGATTGATCCGCTGCCAGCCACGGACATCATCCCGAGCAACCGGCAGCGGATCGCCGGCCGGTTTGCCTGCGGCGTCAAGGGGCACGGCGACGACGATGGTGGCGGCAGCGTCCGCCAACTCCGCCATCGTGGCCGGGTCGAACGCGAGCGACACGTCGTGCCACGGGGCGGGCCCCGCGGCTGCCGCCGGCGGCAGATCGACACGGCGTTCGAGCCGCTTGTCTCCCGCATCGAGACGGATCGCCAGCTTCGCGTCCTGCCAGACCACATGGGGCCGCACGACCGCCGCCTCGCCTTCGCGGCGAAACGATTCCGCAAACGTCGGCGTCACGTCGGCCAGCGGCGTCTCGGGCTTCGTGAAGCGGCTGCGAATCTGTTCGGCCGAGAGCGCACGGTCATACAGTCGAATCTCATCGATCGCGCCGCGGAAGTGGTAGCCGTCGCCCGAGTTATCCTGCCGACGACCGAAGGCGAGGCCACGCGAGCCAGGTTTCCTTTGGCGGCCCAGCTTCTTTTCGCCGGCGGGCTTGCCGTTGACGAAAAGTCGAAGCGAGTCGCCGTCGTAGGTCATGGCCAGATGGCTCCATGCCTCGACGACAAGCGGTTCCCTCGCCTCGACCGTAAAGCGATTGTCGCGTCCCCCACCGATATTGAGCCCCGACTGTGGCACGCCACGGGGGCTGATCGTGAGGCCGTAGTTGCCATCGGCCTGCTCGTGGAAGTTCTTGCAGACGAGCCACGGGAAGGCCTTCGTCGCCGTCGCGAAGTCCGCAGGGAGATACGCCCAGAACTCAAGCGTGAACCGTTCGGGATCGATGCCGGGAGCATGCGGCACCTCCAGATGATTGGTGCCATCGAGCCCAAACCCGCCGCCGAGCCGGCCGAAGCTGGATTCGTTCGTCGCGATCGGCGTAAGCGGCGGCCGCACGGCAAGGACGAGTGCCAGCCGTTCGGGCCAGGCGATCGTCTCGAAACGGGCATCGACTTCGATCGCCCTTCCGTCGCTCGATGTGAACACGAGTCCGTTCACGTCAGCCCGCTGCACCCAACGGCCCGATTCGATGAGCCGTGGGCCGGTCATGCGGTCCCAGGCCGCCCCGGCAGAACACCGGTAGGTGGTGCCGTCGGCCTGGATGAACAGTCCGAGATCGGCCGGTGGCAACGACTCGATCGCTGCGTTGTCGCCTCGGGCAACGCTTGAGTAGCTTCCCGCGGAGACTGGCCCGAGGTGCGGCACGCGCATCGCGGCGGTGTCGAGCACGAAGCCGTACCGGCCGGTCTGGATGCACCGCTGCCAGGGTGCGTTCGGCACGCGGGCGGGAAACCCGTCCCGCCACCACATCACCGTATGGTCGCCGGCAGCGGGAGGCAGTGGCACCGGGCCCGGCTCGGCGGCCGCAACGAAGGACTCAAGGCCGCCGCCGAGGGCGAAAACAGCGACAACGAAAAGCACTCGCTGCCAAAAACGTCGCATAAAAACCCTCCCGATCTGGGCCGAGGTTTGGGCCGCCCCCCCATGACGCAGTATCGGATGGCCGCCAGAAGTTGGCGACCGTGAGAGCGTTTTCCGTCTTTTCTGGCGTTGGTCGATGCCCGAAACTTGACCGCAAACAACGAACCGTTATCGTTAACGATGATGGGTCTTGGCAAGGGGCGATTTTCAAAGGCATGTCACGGGACGATCCGCGATGAATCTGAACACTCCGGCAAAACGCGCACAACGCGACCGCAACGGCCGCGGCCGGGCCAATCTCCGCCAGATCGCCACCGAACTCGGCGTGTCGATGATGACGGTATCGCGTGGACTCCGCGGATCGCCGGAGGTGTCGGCCGTCACCCGTGAGCGGATTCTGGCGGCGGCGGAGCGGCTGAAGTATCGCCCCAACCGTGTCGTCAGTGCCTTCAAGACGGGCCGCACCAGCCTTGTAGGCGTGATGGTGCGACCGTCGAAGCTCTATCGCTGCGACCTGATCGAGGGCATCCA
>CANHYS010000060.1 GCA_947464585.1 Planctomycetaceae bacterium
ATGGGCCCGCCCGCTGGCAGCCCACGGATAACGGCTGATCTCGACCACGCGACCCGACACGGCCACCTCATTCTCGGTAAGCCCCGCCCAGGCGATCTCGGGATCAGTAAATACCACCGCCGGTATGGCGCGCGGCGCAAACACCGCCGCCTCACCGTGCAATGCCTCGACCGCCACCTTGCCCTGATGGCTCGCGCGATGCGCCAGCATCGGCTCACCGCAGACGTCGCCGATCGCCAGGATGTGCGGATCAGCCGTCCGCTGCTGGTCGTCAACCTCCACGAAGCCTTTCGCATTGACATTCACGCCGGTGCTTTCCAGCCCGATGCCATCGGAATTCGGTCGCCGGCCCACGGCCACGAGCACCCGCGAAAACTCCCGCACACTCGGCCCATCCGGGCCGTCGAAATGCACGCGGACAGACTCCCCGGCATCCTCCAGCTTCACGACCTTCGTGCGGAGATGAATCTTTTCGAACAGCTTCTCGAGCCGTTGCTGCAGCGGCTTGACGAGGTCGCGGTCGGCCCCGGGCAGCAGCGTGTCGGTGAGTTCGACGACCGAGACACGCGTGCCGAGTTCGGCATAGACGGTGCCCATCTCCAGGCCGATGTAGCCGCCACCGACGACGAGCAGCGATTCCGGAATGTCGGCCAGTTCGAGCGCGCCGGTCGAATCCATGACCCGCGGACTGCCGATGTCGAAGGCCGGGATCCGCGACGGGCGGGAGCCGCTGGCCAGGATGCAGTGGTCAAACGTGAGGGTCTGGCTGGCACCGCCGGCCGTCGCAGCGGCGACTTCAAGGGTGTTGGGGCTCGTAAACCGGGCATTTCCCCGCACGATGGTCACGTTGCGACGGCGGGCCAACTGGCCAAGGCCGCCGGTGAGCGTGGAGATGACCTTGTCTTTCCGTGCCCGCAGCGCGTCGACATTCACCGTGGGACGGGGGAAGTGGACCCCCCACTCCTCCATCTCGCGGGTCTCGGCCAGCACGCGGCCCACGTGCAGGAGCGCTTTGGACGGGATGCAGCCCCGCAGCAGGCAGGTGCCGCCCAGCCGTTCGTCGCGCTCCACCAGGGTCACCGCCATGCCGAGATCAGCTGCCATGAAGGCGGCGGCATAGCCGCCCGGACCGCCACCCAACACCACCAGTGGAACATGCATCGCTCGGGGTACTCCTCGAAACAGGCGGTTGAGTAAACAGTTGGGATCGATCCCTGGACGGTCGATGTTGTAGTTTCGAGCCGCGAGTTGTTCAAGAAACACCCCCGCAGGACACGAGGCTCACGATGCTGGCGCGGCGGGCCTTCACGCTCGATTTACGCAGTCTGGCCGCCTTTCGGACCGCGATCGGCCTGCTCGTCACGATCGACGCCCTGCTCCGCAGCCGTGACGTCTCGCTGATGTTTGCCCCGGATGGGATGTTTCCCCTGGGATTGTTGCGGGACTCCCTCGACGATCCATTCGCATGGTCGCTGGCCACGCTCGTCGATACCGACTGGTGGGGGCCGGCCATGCTCTGCCTGGAAGCGACGGCAGGCCTCCTGTTAGCGGCCGGATGCCTCACTCGCTGGGCCACGATCGCGTCGTGGCTGGCGGTCGTGAGCATCCTGAGACGGACGGCGCCGGCCACCAACGCGGGCGACGCCTGGCTGGCCTGCCTGCTCTTTTGGGGGATGTTCCTGCCGCTCGGCTCCGTCTGGTCGTGGGATGCCCGCCGCGACAGCCGCCGGGGGCAGGTCTTTTCGTCGGCGACTGTCGCGCTCGTGCTGCAGATCGCCGTCGTCTACCTCGCCGCAGGACTCTCCAAGTGGAACGATGTCTGGTTCTCTGGTGATGCTGTCCGATTTGCGATGTCGGTCCACGACCACGGCACGCCGTTGGGGGCATGGCTCTTGGGCACAGGCTGGATGGCCCGCCCGGCATCGTGGGCCGTGCTCGCGATCGAACTTCTGGGACCTCTGTTGTTGATCACAGCACCAGCGGCACGGGTCCGTGGCTCCCTCGTCATCCTGTTCATGCTTTTCCACCTCGCCATCTGCCTCACGATGACGGTGGGGCTGTTTGGATACGTGGGCCTGGCGGCCTGGCTGGCGCTCGTGCCGCCGGAGTTCTGGAATCGGCTCGAGAGCCGGGGAGCGGCCGACTCCCACGGCCCCGACGCATCGGCAGGCCCGGAATCCTGGGCTGCGCGATGGGCCTGTCTTGCCGCGGGAACGCTCGCGCTGGTGAGCCTCGTGCATGACGTGACGCCGTGGCACCACAGTCCACTGCCCCGACAGGTCAGGTCGCTGATCAACATTCCTTGCATGCATCAGGAGTGGGGCATGTTTGGCGATGTCGAGCGCCAGGAGCAGTGGGTCTACGCGCGGGCCGAGTTGGCAAACGGCAATGTCGTCGACCTTCTCCGCGACGGCCGGCCGCTCGAGACGGAGCGGCCCACCGCAGGATTCACATCCCTGCCGCACCACCGCTGGCACAAGCTCTTCTGGGTACTGCCCCGCCCCCGTCAGCGGATCTTCGCACCGGCGATTGCCGCGGCACTCGCCAGGCAGTGGAATGCGCGCAATCCGCCCGATAGGTGCGTGCTATTTTTAGAAATCCGGTATGCCCGACTGGGCCGGACGTCTGCCGACGACACGCTCCACGAGCTGTTGCTGGCGACCTGGCCGCCCCGGGATGACACCGGCCGCGGCAGCCTCGACCGGCTCCTCGACAGCCCTGCTGGTGGCATCGACCGGTGCGGCGGCGGTTCGGAGGCACGTGGCTCGAAGGTAGACTGATCGGCGATGGCTTACGCGAGAGTGGCGAAACTGGCAGACGCGCTGGATTTAGGTTCCAGTGCCGCAAGGCGTGCGGGTTCGACTCCCGCCTCTCGCATTCAAAAGGGCACTTCGTCGTTCACGGCTGGACCGCGAGTCGCGGTGGCGCGGTGGTGAACGTCCGCCAGGCGGTGCGGCTCACCACCTTGTCAGGTTCGTCGCCCGACGCTTCCTCTGGCTGCGGGGCTGAGCTGGCCTCGCTCTCAGACTCATCAGCGCGGGTGTCGTCAACCGCTGTCGCTTCGTCGGCTGGTGATGATCGATCGGACGACTGCGGATCGATAGCGGCCGGCTGCTTCCCTGCCGGACCACGGTTTTTCGGCTCGTCGGGAAGCCCCACCGCGGCCGGGATGGGCAGGTCTTCTGCGGCGGCATCAGGCTCGAGCGATTCCTCCTCCGCACCAGGCACTTCCGCCCGCGGCGGCCGGGCTGGAGTCGCTGCTTCGTTGTTCGAGGCCTGAACCACACCCGAGCCGGGCCACCGCCGCCACTGCGTGCCGTAGAAACCAAACACGTCGGGACGCACCGGACAATGGGCCGGGCAGAGACCGTGCTGGCACTGTGCATGTGCATGCTGGTGCGGCTCCGAAAGCCGGCACTGCGGACAGGCCGACCGCTGGCAATGACTGCAACGGGGCTGCCCCGCCGCCATCCCGCCGGCCGGCATCACTGCATGATCGACCTTCGGACTTCTGGCGGGGGTTCGTTCGCCAGCCCGCCCCGCCGCCGGTCGGGAGGATGACTGAACACCGCCAGCTGGGCGCACCTGCCCGCCCCGCGGCTGGGTCGACCGCGTCGTCACCGGCTCGGCAGCCTGCAGGGGGCCTGCCAGCGTGACCGCCATCATCACCCCGACCCAGAGGCAGCAAGACTGCCGCACCTGTGTCTGAATGAGGCTTTGACGCACGATTCGATCCATTCCAGTTGCCCTTCAGCTGAACGGCACGGCCGCCCTGTCCGTCAATTCCGCCGCAGTCGGAAAAGTCTTCGCAATCGATTCATCGTCCATGCCGCTCTCGAATCTTTGGGTGTTCTGCTGCCAGCGGCACCCCGCCCCGGCGAAAGTCCTGGAAATCACGGAAGTCGGGCGGGACACGTAAACCCGGTATAGACTCTGAATTACCTGCTTTCCCGCCGCTTGCTCAGGCCTCCCATCCTGTGATTCGTCCTAAAAAACGCCTCAACGTTCGCGCGCTGATCGCAGTGCTGGCCGTCGCAGCCACCACGTTGGTTGCCGTAGCGTTCGTCCACCAGTTTCAGGTTCGCCGGAATGCGGGCACCTTGGTGCGGCTGGCACGCGCCAAGCAGCAGGAGGGCAATTCCACGGAAGCGTTGGGGTTTTTTTCGCGTTACCTGGCCTACAAGCCAGACGACGCGGAAGCGCAGGCTGAATTCGCCCGCCTGCTGATCGAGTTTGCCGAACGCCCCACCGCCACGAAGGACGACCGTGGCTACGCCTACCGCGTGCTCGAAACCGCGGTCCGCAAGAATCCAGATGACCTCCTGCTCCGCCGGCGACTCGCGGAATGGATGATCCGCTTCGGACGTTTCGGCGATGCCAGCCAAGAGTTAACGGTTCTCCGCGAGCGGATCGTGGCCACCCCGGTGCAGAACGCCACCCCGGCGGAGAACGCCACCCCGACGGAGAACGCTGCCCCGGCGGCCCTCGACCTGGATGCCGTCGACGTGCTGCTGATCAGGGCCTTGGCCGGGAGCGGCAAGCCCGAGGAGGCCGCCGCCGTCGCCGCCGCGATCATTGGATTCGACATGCAGTCCAAGGCTTTCATCGCCGACGCGGAACCGAAAACGGGGGCCAGCGTCCGCGAGGCGTCCATGTTGCTGGCAAACCTGCTGACGACGAAACTCGATTCGCCAGACTCGGGATTGGTTGTCCTCGAGCAGCTGACCATCACCCAACCGAAGCATGTCGCGACATGGCTCACCCTCGCGAGATGGCATCGAGCCCGAGGCAACCTGGCCAAGGCGACTGCCGCGTTCAGGTCGGCAGCCACGATCGCCCCCGACAATCCCAACGTGCTGTTCGCCGACCTCGAACTGTCAGTGTCGGAAAAGAGGTATGAGGCCGCAGAACAGATCGCAGCCAAGGCACGCAAGCTCTATCCCAACGACGAGCGTTCCTACCGGGGCGTTGCTTCCGTTGCCATGCAGCGTGGGGATGTCGAGACGGCCGTGAGCGTTCTCCGCGAGGGCTTGGCGACGAACCCGGGCCAACCAGCGCTACTGCAAATGCTTGGCGACATCCTGCTGCAGGCAAACCGGCTCGACGAGGCGGAAGAGACGATTGACACGTTCGCGCAATTCCACGGCGACAAGCGACCAGCAGTCGGCATTCTTCAGTCGCGACTGTTGATGGTGAGAAAACGCTGGCTGCCCGCCCAACAAAAGCTCGAGGCCGTCCGCCCACTCGTCGCGGAATCGGATGATGCGACCAGGCAGGTCGACCTCCTCCTCGGACAGTGCCACGAGATGCTGGGGCAGTTCGACGAACAACTTGCGGCCAACCAGCGGGTGCTCCTCGGAGACCACAACTCACTGGCCGCGCGGATTGGTATGGCCAACGCCTTGGTGGCCTCCGGCAAGCCGGACGCGGCTCGTGCGGAACTCGAAGCCGTTGCCGCCTCGCTCCCGCCAGACCGGCTGACCAGCCTTCCCGAGGTCTGGTCCCCGCTGATCCAGCTCCGCATCGCAGACCAGATGAGGCGGCCACCGGCCAACCGCGATTGGTCCAAGGTCGAGCGGCTCCTCGATCTTCTCGAGCAATCTCCAACCGTCTCTGACGTGCAGATCGCGTTGCTCCGTTCCGATCTTCTCGTCAGGCAGGGAGACTCACCGGCGGCGTTCGAGATCCTGCGGAAGCTGGTGGATGCAAACCCGTCGATCGTTCAGACCCGAGCGGCCCTCGCGATCCTGGCGCTGCGGGAGGAGGGGCCCGCGGCGGCACGAGCCCTGCTCGACGCGGCACCAGCCGACATCGCAGACGACCCACAACTGCTCACGGTTCGGACGCAGATCGCGGCGCGGGCTCCGGCGGATGAGTCCGCCGCGGCCCTGGCACAGCTCGAGGAGAAGGCCCTTGCTCTGCCGAACGAACAGGCAGTCCGACTGCTTTCCACGATTGCCTCGGTCCACCGCGGCATGGGATACCCCGACCAGGCCGAACGGGTGTGGCGTGCCGCGCTGAAAAAAGTTCCCGACGACATCGTCATTCGCAACGCATTGTTTGAACTGGCCTGCGAACGGGGCGATGTCGAGAAGGCGCAGGCCGGCGCCGAGGAGATCAGCCGGGTGACAGGGCTGACGAGCCCCCAAACCCGCGTGACGGCCGCCGCCACGCTGTTGCTTCGTGTCCGAGCATCGCAGGCGAAGGCAGCCGCGGCGGCAAACACGGCGTCGGACGAAACCGAGCCTTCCGTTCTGACTCCCGCCGAAAACGACCAACTGGACGCCGCCAAGAATCTTCTCATCGAAGCAGAGAACGACAGGCCCGGCTGGGCACAGATCCAACCGCTTTTTGCCGAGATCGCGATCCTCCGCGGTGACATCCCGACCGCAATCGAGCGATTACAGAAGGCCACGCAGATGGGCCCGGCAAACCCTTCGGTGATCCGCCAACTCGTCTCGCTGTTGTACCTCTCCAATCGTCTGGAGGAGGCGCAGCAGGCCCTCGCGATGGTCGGCCCTGACGGTCTGGGTGGTATGGAACGCGTGAGCGCGGAGATCGATCTGAGGATGGGCCAGTTCGACGAAGCCGTTGCGGTGGCAGAGGGGGCTCTGGCCAGCAACCGGAAAAACAGTGCGAGTGATCTCCTCTGGTTTGGACAGTTGCTCGGCCGGGCTGGCAAGACCGATCGGGCGATCGAGGTGCTTCAGCAGGCTGTCGAAGCTGATCCGCACCGGCCGGGAGGATGGACGGCGTTGCTCCTCTCGCAGGTTGCGACGGGCAACGGGCGGGCTGCCGAACATACGCTGGAGAAGGGGGCTGAGATGCTCGCCCCGCCCCAGCGGCAGTTGCTTCTCGCACAAGGGCATGAAGTGTTCGGACGGATCGATGACGCGGAACGCAGTTTCCGCGAAGCGCTCACGGCCGCTCCCGGCAATCCTGCTGCCATGCGAAGTCTGGCCGCGTTCCTGATCCGTCAGGGGCGGCTGTCAGCCGCCCGCGAGCAACTCCTGACGATCATCGCCGACACATCCGCAGATCCAGCCATGAAGCGAGCCGCCACATGGGCAAGGCGGATGCTCGCCGACATGACCATTCAGACCGGCAGCTACCAGGACATGCAACGCGCCTTGGCGCTGATCGACGACAACGCCGATCAGGATGGCCGGTTGTCAGCCGAAGACGTGGCTCTGCAGATCGCAATCCTCGCTCCACGCCCCGAGCCCGACAGTTGGCGGCGGGCACTCGGCCTCATCGACAGGCTTGCCTCGCTGCAGCCGCTGTCCACCACGCAGCGCACACAAAAAGCACAACTGCTCGAGCAACTGGGTCGGTGGAACGAATCCCGTGACGAACTCCTGTCGATCGCATCGGCACCAAACACACCGCCCACGTTTCAGGCCCTGTTGATCGAGAAACTCATTCAACATAAGGACCTAAACGCAGCGCGGATCTGGCTGAAAACGCTGGCGGAGCGCCTCCCCGACGCCCCGATCGTCACCGCGATTCAGGCCAAGGTGGCTCTGGCGGAAAACAACCGGGAGGCCGCGGTGGCTGCCGCCCGAAAGCTGATGCCCGCAGCAGCGGCGACGCCCGAGATGGCGGGCCAGTTGGGCCCCCTGTCCTCCTTGCTCGAGGAACTGGGGCTCAACGCGGCCGCAGACCAGATGTTCACCCAGTACGCGGCGGTGTCGACCGATGGCGTGCTCGCCCGGGCCGGATTCCTTGGGCGGGCGCAGAGGGCCGACGAGGCGCTCGACCTGCTTGAAGCCTCCTGGGACCAACTTCCCTTGGAAAACCTGCTCCGGACGGCCATTGCGGTGCTGGGATCGCAGGCCACCGCTGCGACATCACAGCAGGTCGAACGGATCGAGCAGTGGTTCGAAAAGGCCCGCCGTCAGGACCCAGACTCGCCGAGCCTGGCCATGTTGTTTGCGGACTTTGTCGGTGCCACCAGCAACCATGAGGACATCGTGGCTACGTACCGCGCCCTCCTTGATCGCAAGGATCTCTCTCCGCAGCAAGCCGCAGTGGCGTCCAACAACCTCGCTTTCCATCTCGCAGCCCCGGCCACAGCCACGGAGGCCGAGCGCTTGGTGGCCCGCGCCGTCGCGGAAATGGGGCCCCTTCCCGACATCCTCGACACGCGGGGCCTCGTTCTGCTGGAGATGGGCAGGGCACCGGAAGCGATTGCCGACTTCAATGAGTCACTCCTGATACCGACGGCCACGAAATACCTGCACCTCGCCTCCGCTCTGGCATCCGAACAGCAGCTGGAAGCGGCCCGCAAAGCGTTCGCGGAAGCGAAGAAACTCGGGCTCGTCCCCCACCACCTCTCGGCCGGGGATCAGGGGCGGCTCAAGGCCCTCGAGACAGCACCCAGCCAGTGACGACAGTGATCGCCGTCAGTGGCCCGCCGTCAGTCACCCGCCGTCAGTGACCCCCTTGGAGCATCCGCGACCGGGCGAGAGCGTCCTCGGCCTCGGCGATTCGGCCGCCGCGCATGCACGCCACACTCAGCGCGGTGTAGCTGAACGGGTCCTTCGGCTCCAGTTCACAGACCTTACGGGCATGTTGGATCGCCTCGTCGTGTCGTTCCAGTCGCGTGCACCAGGCCGCCAACGCCGAATGAGCCAGCGCAAAGTCGGGATGCTCCGCGACAAGCC
>CANHYS010000061.1 GCA_947464585.1 Planctomycetaceae bacterium
ATGGGTCGGCGTGGAAGACACCGGCGAACGAAACCCGGTCTCCGGAGAAGCCGGCAGGCGGCGTGATCAACACCGTCTCGTTCACGCCGCACGAAGCAGACAAGGTGCGGGTCACCTTCACGCACCGCGGGAAGTCACGCAGTGCCATCACGGAGGTGTTGGTGTGGGAAAAGTAGCGACGCACGGAGGGGCGCCCGTCAAAAGGCGGGCGAGGATTCACCGCGGGCCATCGCCAGTAGCTGCCCCATGATCCGCTCGCCATCGACGCCCTTGCCGTCGTGCTCGAATTCGTTCGTGATCCACACCTTCGCGCCGCGGATGAGACGGCCCGTGTCGAGCGAATACTCGCGGACCACGCACATGTCGTCCCAGTAGACGACCGCGGCGACCGGAATCTCGTTGCGGGCGAGCCGGGCCGCGTCGTAGAGCGGCGGCCAGCCGTCGTGGGCGGCGATCACCTCGGCCACCTCGCGAAACGGCTGCAGGGCGGCGTACTCATCGAACATCCATGGATAGATCATCTCGCCGGTGAAGAGCACCCGCCCCGCCCGGTCGGCGGCAAACTCGGGATGCTCGCCCCTCACCCGCTCCGCCGCCCAGCGGGTGGCGGCGTGTTCGGCGAAGATCGGCTCGTGCAGCACGGCGAAGAGCGGCTGCGATTCGAACGGGCTCGTCGCCTGCACAGCCTGGAGAAATCGATTCGAAAGCCGGCGGCCACGTTCGCCCGGTGCCCACGCCCCTTCAAGCAAATAGTTGAGGGCGACCGGGCCGTTGGCCCGATAGAACATCAGTCCGAGCTGCTGGAATCGCCGCAGCGAAAGCGGATCGCCGTTGGGCAGCCAGACGTCATTGCCGACGAGGAAATCGGCGATGCCGCGAACGTGCTCGACCTGCCTGGGAAACCGCTCGTAAAAAGCGTGGTTCTTCCGGATCACGGTCGTGTAGGTCTGGCGATAGACCTCTTCGGCGGAGCGGGCGACCGGCGGCAGCCCGCCGGTGATGATCGCGGAGGCGAGTCCTTCGGGCGCCAGCGACAGGTAGGTCGTGATGCACCAGCCGCCGTAGCTCTGCCCGCAGGCATGCCAGGGTCGATCGCCCACGAGCGCATGCCGCAGCAGTTCGGCGTCGCGGACGATCGAGTCCTGGCGGAAGTGTCGGAGAAAGTCGAACTGTGCCGCCGGGTTTCCGCGACCGGCGACGATTGCCGCGTCCACCGGCATGCTCAGGCCGGTGCCCCGCTGGTCGAGGACCACGATCCGGAATTCCTCGAGCAGCCGGCCAAACCAGCCCTTCGTGTCGAGCGGCCGATAGCCGTCCATGCCCGGGCCGCCGTTGAAATAGACGAGCCATGGCAGCGAGTCGGCCTGTGCCGCGTGGCGGGAGTGCGTGAACTCACGGGCGAAGATCTCGATCTGCTCCCCCAGCGGATCGCCGTGATCGAGCGGAACATGGAGCCGATGTTCGCGGACGATCGTGCCCGGCGGCCCCGCCGAGTCGCTGCTCGTTACCGCAGCGGCGATAGACGGGCCGTGTCGGCCCGGATGAACGGCTTCGGCAAGATCGATGATGTTCATGACGTCCCCATGGCACGGCCACCACACATCCCAAGAGTATCGGCGGATGTGCCGATCCCCACAACGAGCATGGCTGTCGCGGAAGCATGAGCTTTTGCGCAATCGGCTTGAGGATATCGCGGCCGTTGTCTACACGACGGGCTTGCGGCTTTCCTTGGAGCCGCTGTTGGTCGATCTCCACACCTCGCTCCGATCGCCGAGACCACTGCGCAAAAACTCAAGCGATTTCGCCAAAACACACTGTTTTGCGGATCTCGGCAGACCACCGGATGGCTACAATCGGACAGAAGTACGTTCGGGATGGAATCTGAGTGCGTGCGGCGATTTACACCGTGTGCCGTGATCTTTGGGGGCATCCTTCTTTTTCTCGTTTCGGCTAGCGGGGATTTATTTCCATGGTTTCGCTGATCTGCGGTCGCGTCCCGCGTGGTTCACGGGAGGCTCGAGGTTTCACATTGGTTGAACTGCTCGTCGTGATTGCCATCATCGGCACACTGGTGGGCCTGCTGTTGCCTGCAGTGCAGGCAGCGCGGGAGTCGGCCCGGCGATCCCTATGCCAAAACAATCTCAAGCAGATCGGCGTCGCGCTGCACAACTATCACGACGCGAAAAAGACGTTTCCCAAGGGCGTTGCGGGATCCGATATTACGGCCACGAGCCCGCGAACACGCTATCCCTGGACTTTCGAGATTCTTCCGTTTCTCGAGGAGAAGGCGGTGTATCTGAGTCGAAACACCGGGATCGCTCCGTGTTACCAACCAAATGCCAACATGGGCAATTGGACGAGTCCCGGTGCATTACCGATCAAAGGGTATCAGTGCCCCAGCGACCCGACCCCGCCCACGACGCCCGGACTTAGCGGCAATCACTCACGGGGGAACTACCTGGGTTTTGTGACGCCCTACGCCGCGTGGACGATCAGCAAGTACTACTCGAAGTCGGACGCCTATGCAGCCTGGCACAAACTGCATTTCTTCATGTGCGATCGCGCTCAAGGGATAAAGGACATCACTGACGGCACGAGCAGGACATTGGCTGTGGGCGAGTACATCAAAGGCTTGTCGTCGTTCGCAAGCGACTACCGCGGAAACATCTACTGGGACAATCTCGGCGGCTCCCTCATTGGCACACGTCGAACGCCGAACTCAGGACTCCCCGACTATCTCTGGAACGCACCGGCAGCGGGCGACCCCAGTCTGGCGCAATTCCCAGCCGTCCAAATGGCAAATAATCAAGTCAACGATCAGGAGGCGAACTCGCGAAGCTATCATGCGGGCGGCGTGTACTCCCTGTTTGCGGATAACGCCGTGCGATTCGTGGCTGATTCGGTCGATTCCTCGATATGGAAGGCGTTGGGCACGATCTCGAACGGCGGGGGGAATGAGTGCCCCAGCGCCTCAGGAGCGGCATCGCTCGCATCCTCAACACCGCTTGAGCCTCCATCTCCCAGCGCGGAGTAGCGTCGCAACATGAACGATCGCGCGTGCGTGCGAACCGACTACGGAGGCACTGGTTTGGGCGGCAGACATTCTCGGACCTTTGTGGCCGCGGTCCTCGGGCTGGCCTGCGGAGGGTGCTGGGCCCATCCGTATCCAACGGTTGACATGCGAGGCAGAGTCACCGTCGATGGGCAGCAAGCGTCGGCCGGCCACCTGACGTTCCAGCCGAATGCAAAGGCGCGGGGTAGGGGCGGGCTGAGCGTTATCCAACCCGACGGATCCTATGTGCTCCGTGGCGTCCCACTTGGAGAAGTCACGTTCGCGATTGCACCTCAGAAAAAGACCGGTAAGCAGATCCAGACGGTCGATCCAATGGGTAACAAGGTCACGACCGAGGAGTTCATCCCGTTGATCGAGGGCGCTGCCATTGGTGCCGGGCAGTCGACGGTAACCCTTGAGGTGTCGCCTGCCATGTCCCATTACGACTTTCGGCTGAGCGGTCAGAACAATTGACACACACCGCGGCCGGCACCACAGCCAGTCCGATTCCATTGACCCCGGGCAACTGATTGCCGACCTCGCGGTGCAAAACATCAAGCCGCACGTGCACACTCTCATTACATTTCCACAGACGTGTGTTGTAGTGTGATATCGATAGGCACTTGTCACCGAAGTCATCCCCTTGTGGGTATATGCGTCAGCACCCTGTTCCTACTCTCCTTCCGGTATTGATGGTGGCCCTCACCTGCGGGGCGGCTGCCGCGGAGCCGATCTCATTCAACGCGGAGATTCGTCCCATGCTGGCGGAGCACTGTTTCGCGTGCCACGGCCCTGACGCGGCCGACCGGGCCGCGGATCTCCGGCTCGACACACGGGAGGGGGCAACGGCCGATGTCGGCGGCCGTGCTGCGATCGTCCCCAGCGTGAGCGGCCAAAGCGAGATGATCGCCCGTATCCGGGCCACCGACCCAGACGTGAAGATGCCGCCGCCCCACACCGGCAAGCCACTCACGGCGGAGCAGATCGCCCTGCTCGAGCGGTGGATCGACGAGGGTGCGGAGTACCAGGGGCACTGGGCGTATGAGCCTCTCGTAAGGCGTGAAGTTCCCGCCGTTTCGGCCGGTGGTCCCCGCAACCCGGTGGACGCCTTCATCGACCGTGGTCTCGCGCGACACGATCTCGCCCCGGTGGCCGAGGCCGACCGGCCCACGCTCGTCCGCCGATTGTTCCTCGATCTGACGGGGCTGCCACCCACGCCCGCCGACATTGATGCCTTCGTCTCCGACATGCGTCCGGACGCATACGAGACGCTGGTTGACCGGTTGCTCGCGAGCCCTCACCACGCCGAGCGGATGACCCAGTGGTGGCTCGACCTTGCCCGCTACGCCGATACGGTCGGCTACCACGGCGACCAGCCGATGACCGTCTGGCCCTACCGGGATTGGGTGATCGCCGCCTTTCGCGATAACATGCCGTTCGACCGCTTCACGCGGGAGCAGATCGCCGGCGATCTGTTTCCCGACGCCACGCGCGACAACAAGATCGCGGCGGTCTACAACCGGCTCGCGCTGATGAGCGCCGAAGGCGGCGGCCAGGAGCGGGAATACCTCGCCAAGTATGCCGCAGACCGCGTCCGCGGCGTGAGCGGGGCATGGCTCGGCTCGACGGTCGGCTGCGCCGAGTGCCACGACCACAAATACGACCCCTTCAAGACCCGCGACTTCTATGCGCTCGCGGCGTTCTTCGCCGACATCCAGGAGCAGGGAATCTACAACGGCTTCGCACCACCGGATCAAATCTGGGGAAAGATGGAACGGTTCTTCACTGCAGAAGACACGGCCCAGTTGGCCACCCTTGACCGCCGCCTGGCGGAGGCACGAGCGGCCCACGATGCCGAGACCGCGGACCTGGCCGAGGCCCGTGAGAAGTGGGTCGCGATGACGGCGGCCATGCCGCCGTTCGATTCGCTCGTGCCCTTGACGATGGCGAGCGCAGGCGGCTCCGAGCTCGTGACCGCGGCCGAGCACTCCGTGATGGCCCAAGGCCCGCGGCCCGACGAGGACGACGTCACGCTCGTCTTCGATCTGCCCCCCGGACCACTGGGAGCGATCCGGCTCGAGGCGCTCGCCGACAAGAAGCTGCGATCCGGAGGGCCGGGGCGGGCCGACAACGGAAACTTCGTCGTCACCGAGGTGACCGCGGCCCTGCGGCCCGCCACCGCGACCGATCGCCCGGAGCGGCAGCCCGGCGACCAGCCTATTCAGCTCTCCCATGCAACCGCCGATTTCGAACAGTCGGTCGCCGGCCAACTCACGCCCTCAGGAAAATGGCTCGCCGCCTACACGATCGACGGTGACTCGAGCGGACGGACGGTGGGCTGGGCGGTGCACGAAGAGGTCGGGAAGAACCATGCACTCGTGGTCCGGCCGGCAGAGCCGATTGACGTGCCCGCCGGCACGCGGCTGGTCTTCTCGATCTCGCAGCATCATGGCAAGGGATACACGCTCGGTCGCTTTCGAGTGAGCGTTTCAGCACAGTTCGTCGACCGGGCGTTGCCGAGCCAGCTCCCGGACCGGATCGCCACGTCGATCGCCAAGCCTGCGGCGGAACGCACGCCCGAAGAGACGGCCGCGATCGCGAGCCATCATCGCACGATCGCCCCGGAGTGGAAGGAATGCCGCGAAGCTCTGGCAGCCGCTGAAAAAACCCATGCTGATTTTCTCGCGGGAGTGGCGGCGGTGCCGGTGACCGTGTCGGGCAAGCGGCGACCGACCCGCGTTCTTCCACGTGGCAACTGGATGGACGACTCGGGCGAGCCGGTGGCACCCGCTCCGCCCGCCTTCCTGCCGCAGCCCGCCGCGTTCCCCGACCGTGAGCCGACGCGTCTCGACCTCGCTGACTGGCTCGTGGCCCGCGACAACCCGCTCGTGCCGCGGGTGCTCGCCAACCGGCTCTGGGCTGTCGGCTTCGGTCAGGGGCTCTCGCGACGGCTCGATGACCACGGCTCTCAGGGAGAACCGCCGAGTTATCCCGACCTGCTCGATTGGCTGGCCTGCGAACTCCGCGACGGCGGCGGGCGGCAGCCGTGGGACATCCGCCACGTGTTGAAGCTCATCGTGATGAGCGACGCCTACCGGCGTTCGAGCACGGCACCGCGGGCCCTCGTGGAACACGACCCCGACAACCGGCTGATCGCCCGGCAGAACCGCTTCCGCATCGACGCGGAGAACGTTCGCGACACGCTTCTCGCCGTGAGCGGCCTGCTGTCGCCGACGATCGGCGGCCCGAGCGTGAAGCCCTATCAGCCCGACGGGTATTGGGATTATCTCAATTTTCCGAAGCGCACCTACGCGATGGACTCCGGCGACAAGCTCCACCGTCGCGGCCTCTACACCTGGTGGCAGAGGCAGTATCTCCATCCGGCGATGCTCGTCTTCGACGCGCCGAGCCGCGAGGAATGCACGGCCCGCCGCCCGCGGTCGAACACGCCGCTGCAGGCGCTCGTGCTCCTCAATGATCCGGCGGCGGTCGAAGCCGCGCGGGCGCTGGCGGCGAAGGCGATCGCCGAGGCCGGGGACGACCCGCGGGCCAGGGGTCGATTCATGCTGCGACGGGCCGTCGGCCGCGTGCCGACCGACGCGGAGGTGGAGGTCGTCGTGCGGTTGGCGGAGGAGCAACGGGGAACGTTCGCCGGCGATCCGAAGGCCGCACAAGACTTCCTCACCGTCGGCGCGTTTCCGGTGCCTCCGGACATCGATCCGGTCGACCTTGCCGCGTGGACGTCGGCCGCTCGGGCGGTGCTGGCTCTCCACGAGACCATTGTCCGGAACTAACTTCCGCTGCAGCTGAAAGACCGCTCATGAACGACCTCGACCTGCTTGGCCGCCGCGCCTTTCTCGCCCGCTCGTCGGCGGGCGTCGGCACGATGGCACTGGGAACGCTCGGAGCCGTTCAGCCGCTGGCCACCGCCAACGCGTCGGCCTCCACCGCCGTGTGGCCCGGCGTAATCAAGGCGGTGCACGTGCCGCCCAGGGCCCGTCGCGTGATCTGGCTCTATATGGCAGGGGGCATGAGCCACCTCGACACCTTCGACCACAAGCCGAAGCTGGCCGAAATGAACGGCCAGCCGATGCCCGAGAGCTTCACGAAGGGGCACCAAATCGCGCAGCTTCAGGGGGCGAAGCTCAACTGCTTTGCACCGCAGCACGCCTTTCGCCGCGCGGGCGAAAGCGGCCAGATGATCTCCGAAATCTTCCCCGAGATCTCGGCCCGGATCGCCGACCGCATCGCGATCGTGCGTAGCATGCACACCGAGGCGATCAACCACGACCCGGCCCACACGTTCATGAACACGGGTTCGATGATCACGGGGCGGCCGGCGGCGGGGAGCTGGCTATGGTATGGCCTCGGCAGCGAGGCCGAGGATCTGCCGGGCTTCGTCGTGATGGTCAGCACTGGCAAGTTCGGTCAGACGCAGCCCATCGCCAGCCGGCAGTGGCATTCAGGACTCCTGCCGAGCCGCTTCCAAGGGGTGGAGTTTCGTTCGCGGGGCGATGCCGTGCACTACGTGCGGCCACCGGCCGGCATCACGCTCGCCGGCCAGCGGGGCGTGATCGACGCCGTCGGCACGCTCGACGGGTTGCGCAACGAGGTGCTCGACGATCCCGAGGTGGCGGCCCGGCTCGCTCAGTTCGAGCTGGCGTTCAAGATGCAGACGAGCGTGCCGGATCTGCTCGACTTCGCCGACGAATCGGCCGAGACTCTTGATCTCTATGGCACCAAGGGGGGCGACGGCTCGTTCGGGTCCAACTGTTTGCTCGCCCGGCGGCTCGCGGAGCGGGGAGTGCGGTTCATCCAGCTCTACCATCGCGACTGGGATCACCACGGCACCATCCGTGACCACGTGAAAGGCACTGCCGCCGAGGTGGACCGGGCCGCGGCCGCGCTCGTGGAGGATCTGTCGCGTCGTGGCATGCTCGACGACACGCTGGTCGTCTTCGGCACGGAGTTTGGCCGCACGCCGATGGCGCAGGGCGAGGGCCGCGACCACCACATGAAGGCCTTCTCGATCTGGCTCGCGGGCGGCGGCATCAGGCCGGGCATCACGTACGGCGCGACCGACGAACTCGGCTACGGCGTGGTGGAAAATCCCGTTACGGTCCACGATCTCCACGCCACGCTGTTGCACCTCATGGGCATCGACCACCTGCGACTCACGATCCGTGCGCAGGGCCGCGACTTCCGTCTCACCGACGTGGCCGGCGACGTGGTCAAGGATCTCCTCACCTGAAAACCTGCCCGACATCTCCTTGCTGGCCGTGATCCCGCGAACGTGGAGAATGCCATCCATCACACGCTTGCCGAGCCGCCCGTCGCGGTCATCTATCG
>CANHYS010000062.1 GCA_947464585.1 Planctomycetaceae bacterium
CCGTTCGCGTGCCCTCCGGAAAGATGACCACGGCGCGGCCGTCGCGAAGCCGGCTGATGATGGCCTTCATCGTCTTCAGCATCGAGGCGTTGCGATCGATGGGCACGGCGTCGAGCGCGGTGATGACCGCCCCGAACGGCTTAAAGTGATAGAGCGAACTGCGAGCCAGAGTCGACAACCTGCGGTCGGAGGCCAGCCCCAGAAGCAGCGGATCGAGATGGCTCTGATGACTCGACACGACGAGCAGCCCGCCATGCCTCGGCAACGGCTCGGCGAACCGCACGCGGAAGCCGAAAACCGACACAGCCAGCGTGCGACAGAGCACCCAGAGCAGGTCATACAGCCAGCGGCCGAATCCGGTTTGACCGCCGGTCGCGGCCGTTGCTCCACGGGCTTCGTCAGTGGCTGGCTCCTGGGAATCGCTCATGGATTCCCCCGTGTGCGACGGCATGCCTCGGCCATGTCGGCCAGTTGCTGCACCACCTGCTCTGCCGACAGCCCGTCGGTTTCCAGGAGCACCGCACCGTCGGCCTGCCGCAGTGCGCCCACCGGCCGCGAGCAGTCGCCGTCATCCCGCCGCGACTGTGATTCAAGCACCGACTCGAGTGACGTCGCGAGGCCGCGGCCAATGTCTTCGCGGTGCCGTCGCCGGGCCCGCTCCTCGGGAGAGGCGGTGAGAAACACCTTCAGTTCGGCATGCGGAAACACCACCGAGCCCTGATCGCGGCCCTCGGTGACGACATCGATCCCCTCCGCCATGCGGCGCTGGATCCGCTTCATCGCCTCGCGCACCGGTGGGGCGTCGGCCACCGGCCGTGTCGCCGTCGTGATCCGTTCCGTACGGATTTCAACCGACACATCGCGGCCGTCGACATTGACGCGACCATCACGAAACGTGATCTGAATCTCCTCGGCGAGCGTCGCGATGTGGGCCGAGTCTTCGAGCGATATGCCCCGCTCGAGCGCCGTCAGGGCCACGGCCCGGTACATCGCCCCCGTGTCCATGTAGCACCAGCCGAGCCTGGCGGCCAACGCCCGGGCCGCCGAACTCTTGCCGGCCCCGGCTGGCCCGTCGAGCGTGATGATCATCGGTGAAACTCCACTTCGAGGTGACGCCATTGATACCGCTTGAGAAACAGGGTGATCGCCCGTCCGTCAATGGCCACGGAGTCCGCGGTCGAGCCGTCACCGTCGAGGCTCCTCCCTCTGGCGTCGCACGGAACCGCCCGGGCCACATCCGCGGCCCATTCCAGCCGCACTTCCCCCGCGCGGCCGGCCGATTCGAGCAGGCCGATCCGCGCCGCCACGAGACGGTCTCCCTCGTACCGCACCGGCCCGGCCGTGAGTCGCACGTTCGCGGGCACCGCAGAATAAACCGCCGCTGCCTGGAGCGACCCAGGCGGCGCATCAGCCAGCAGTGCGGCTGCCACGTCCCACGGGCTGGCGAGGCCGATCCCCACGGCCAGCCGGCATGCGGCAGTCCCCTCGGATGTCGTGGCTGGCTGAATCGGTGCCTGCAGCGGGAGGATCGAGTCGAGCATGTGGGGACTCGATCGGAGGTGCCATGGGAGTCCGCCGGTGAGAATCGTAACCTGTTCCTGATGATCATCGTGCCGGCCAATTTCGATGAACCACGGGGCTGTGAATCGCCCTCGCTCACTGGGGATCGCCTGCGTGTGCAGGCTGCGGCGGATGTCGACGTCTTCGTTTTCGTTCCAGGCGAAGCGGCAGGCCGCATGGTTTTCGAAGAGCGGTCCTTGGAGGGGCTCGATGAGCCGCACCGTGACATCGATCAACGCGAGCGGCAGCCCGTCAACGAGTTCGATCCGCTGCGTGAACGAACCCATCTCGAGCCGCTGAGCGGAGAGCAGTCGGCCGCGACTTTCAATCGCCTCGCCGCGTCCCGAAGCTGCGGGCACACGCTCGATCGAGTCGGCCTGCATCTCCGAATAGACGGCACGCTCGCTCGCGTCTTCCCACGCGTGGCCGGGCGGCGGCGCCGGTCGGGTTGTGCGCACGGCCAATCGCTGCGACAGCCGATTGCCCCGGTCTGCGGGCCGCCGTACGGAGAGCACACCTCCGGTCTGGCGGTGCACCTGGATCCGCAATGAGTCATGTTCGAGCAGAAGGTTCTGATCGGCCCGTGGGCGTGTGCTGAACAGCGCCGTGAAGATCCCGCCGGAGCGGTCGCTCTGGCCCGCGTTCCTTGCTGACGGCACATCGGCGTGCGGCGGTGGTTGATCGAGGACATCATGCAGCGGCTCCCGTGCGGCCATGATCCGGCGGGCTTCGGCCTTGGCCGCGGCCACGCGGGCGGCCACGGGGTCGGGCCGGCGGTCCGCTGTGGATGCCGCAGGATGCGGTGTGGGCAGACCAACGGGAAAAGCATCCGGCTCGAAGGAGACCACCGTACCCGCGCCGGCGGTGCGGCTGAACAACTCGGGCGGTGTGACGAAGGT
This sequence comes from Planctomycetaceae bacterium, assembly GCA_947464585.1. The sequence continues at coordinate 2,460 of CANHYS010000062.1, forward strand.
CCCCATCACGGTGCTGGCTGCGCCGATCCGCCGCAGGCAATCAAACCAGGGGCTGGCGGTGCCGGCGTGGTGCGCAAACTGGATCACGGCGGTATGGTCGTGATCCATGGCGTCGCCGATCCGTTCCGGCAGGGAAAGAATCGTCTGGGCGGACCGGGCGTCGAGTGGAGGCCGGGCGATGCCGTCGATGCAGCCACCGCCGCTCCCCTCCCAACGGATGCGGCTGCCGCCCGGATCAGGGAGCGGGGTGCCGTCGAAGAGTGTCCAGATCGCGCCAGTGAAGCCCAGACTGGTGAGCACCTGCGGCAGGATCGCCGACGAGCCACCTGTCTGCTGGGCATACGTGACAGGGGGCGCGCCCACGGTGTTCTGCCACGCCTCAAGGCCGCGTTCGAACGAGCCCACGATCTCCTCGGGCGTGCACTCGTCGAGCGGTTGCGAGTCGTACCGGCCGCCGGCCGGGGCGATCGTGCCGTCCGTGCATCGCTCCCGCAGGCGGGCCAGCGCCGTGGGGTTGCGGGCCGCGAGCTTTTCGATCACGGCGCCGGTGGCCACCAGTGCCATGGGCACCGTTGACCGAAGCTCCCGATCCAGCGAGTCGCCGAGTGTGGATTCCGCCAGAAGGACGATGTCGAGGAGCCAGACGTCCACCGGATAGTAGTGCGCTCGCGTTGACTCGAGAAACCCGTAGCACTCCTTCAGGGCCGCTCGGGCGGCCTCGTCGTCTCCGGAAATCGCCTCTCTGGCCGCCGTGACGGCCGCGTGAGCAAAGCCCGTTTCGGCCAACGCGGATGACGAACGCATCCGCTGTGCCAGCACCTCGGCAAGCAACGCGGCCAGACCGAGGGCCTGGAAGTCGTCCGCCAGCGTCCCGCCCGGGAGTGGCTCTGCGACCTGATCATCGCCCGCCAATGCCGCCGCAGCGGCAGCGACGATGTTCGCCCGGCCAGTGACGCCGCGAACCCATCGCGATCCGGCCGTGCAGACCACATCGGCCTGGGCGGCGAATCGGTCGTCCCACGGCTCGGGCACGATGCCCAGGCTGGCATGATCAGTCGGCGGCAGATCAACGCTCGCCCAACGGGGAATGTCGCCGGCCGTGGCGATCAGCCAGGGGTGCCAGGCCGCCGTCCAGGCTGACAGCAGGGCATCGGCCTCCGCTTCGTCCAGCCACGTCGGAAAATCATGGAGCGAATGGCAGGGGAGAGAGACGGTGATGCGGTCCGGTTTCATGGGGACGAGTTTAGCGAAAGCGGAACGCGGAAAGCAGAAAGTGGAACACGGAACGTGGAAAGCCCGGATGGCCGTGCATGCAGCCAAGAAGCCCTCGGCGGAAGCCGGGGACTCCGGGCTTGAACCTCATTCCGCGTACGATGCCGATCCGGGCACGCCCAACGGCCCAGCGTCCCCGGACTTCCGACCGGGGCTTTTTGTGAAACGCGTGTGAGGCCCGGAGGAGACGGCCCGGATGGCCGTGCTCGGCGTGAACACGCGGCCCGTTTGACACCCCGCGCACATCACTCGTAAAGTGTTGGTAGAGAAGCGTTTGATGCGTTTCTTCGTCCCGGTCGCTTCGCACCCCAAGGATGTTCTGGTAACGGCCATGGCCAGCGGTTCATACGTGTGGGGAATTGATATCGGCAAGTGCGCCCTCAAGGCGCTGCGTTGCCGCGTGTCCGCCGAGCCACGGAAGCTCGAGGCCGTCGCATGTGAGTACATCGAATACCCGATGATTCTCAGCCAGCCCGAGGCCGACCCCATCGAACTGGTCCAGTCGGCCCTCGAGCAACTCATCAGCCGCCACGACCTGAAGGGCGACAAAGTCGCCGTGTCGGTGCCCGGCAATCTCGGTCTTTCGAAGTTCATCAAACTGCCGCCGATCGAGTCGAAGAAGATTCCCGACATCGTGAAGTACGAGGCGCGGCAGCAGATCCCGTTTCCGCTGGAGCAGGTGGTCTGGCGTTGGCAACGGCTGGCCGGCGGGATGGAGGAGAGCGGGTTCGTGCTCGATGCTGAGGTGGCCCTGTTTGCGATGAAACGCGAGCAGGTTTTCAAGGCGTTGGCGCCGCTTCAGCAGGCGGGCATCCACGTCGACGTGCTGCAACTGGCCCCGATCGCACTGGCCAACATGGCCATGTTCGACCAACTGCCCGATCCCGCGACCATCGACCCCGACGAGCCGATCCCCTCCATCGCGCTTGTGTCGGTGGGGGTGGACTCCACAGACCTGGTGGTCACCAACGGACGGCGGATCTGGCAGCGCAGTATTCCGGCGGGCGGCAGCAACTTCACCAAGGAACTGGTGAAGGGGATGAAGCTCACGTTTGCGAGGGCGGAAAGCCTGAAGCGGAATGCTGTCAAGGCGGAGGACCCGAAGGCCGTTTTCAAGACGATGAAGCCGGTGTTCAACGAGTTCGCCTCGGAACTGCAGCGATCGCTGAATTACTTCACAGGCACCGATCGCACGGCAACCATCAGCAAGGTGCTGCTGATGGGAAATGCGACCAAGCTCCGCGGGCTGGCCGACTTCGTCGGCCAGCAGCTGCAGCTCGATGTGCAGCGGCTCGACAAGTTCAACGCCTTGGAGGGTGCGGCGGTGTTGTCGACCCCTGCGTTCCGGGAGCATCAACTCGCGTTCGGAACCACCTATGGGCTCGCGCTGCAGGCGGCGAACGTCGCGGCGATCAGCACGAACCTCCTTCCTGACGAGATCGTCCGCGATCGCATCATCGAATCGAAGAAGCCATGGGCCGTGGGGGCACTGGTCGGGCTGCTGGCTGCCGCGATGATCAATTTCTTCGGGATGTTCGCCGCCTGGACGGCGTATGCTCCCGACCTGTATGCGGCCGCTTTCGGCAAGGCCGACGCGGTCAAAAAGCAGTCTGCAGCCGCCACGGCGGCCATCGGCGAGGTCCGCGAACGGCAGACCACGGCGATTGCCCAGCAGCAGTGGCTGGCAAAGGTTCAAAACCAGCGGTTCGAGACGCTCGACATGATGCGGGCGGTGCAATCGCTGCTGCCCCGTGATGAAGAGGGGAAGGTCCCTGAAAATCCAGCCGATCGCAACGAACTCCACATCGATCAGATGGACTGCCAGTATTTCCCCGATCTCGCCCAGTGGTTTGGTGGCCTCAAGCCGCAATGGGCAGAAACCCACATCGGGGAGGAATCGGCCGAACAGCAGGCTGCTCAGGCGGACGGCAACGGCGAGCCGCCAGCGCAGGTCCCGCAGCCCGAGGCGGATGCGCCGGCCGCCGATGCGGCCACCCCGGAAGGAGAACAGGCGGAGAAAAAGGACGACGTCGCCGGCCCGGTTGGTGCTGGCTGGGTCATCGAGTTGCGGGGCCATCACTTCCACAACGAACAGCGTCACAAGCCGCTGGAAGGCGCGCAATTCTTGCGATCAACGCTCGTCAAGAATCTGATGGGCAAGGACACCAAGGTCGTTGTTTCTGCCGGTCCTCTGGCGGGAGAGCAGCTGAGTGTGTCCGACCTGGGCATCGGCTTCCCGATCATTGTGCAGTCATCCCCCATCAAGCCGGTGAGGATACCCATCGCCAACCTGAGCGAAGGCGGTGGTTCGCCGGTGATGCCGATGCCGCCCCAGCCAGGTGTCGATCCAACGCTGCCGCCCGAGCCGCAGGAACTGTTTCTCCAGCGGTATGACTTCGTGCTGCAATTTTGTTGGCAGCCGCGGCCCGCCGGACAGGCCCCACCAGCCCCGCCTCCAGTCGCTGCTGCGGCCGGGGAGTGATCCAACCGTTCTCGCGTCTTTCGATCTGGCACGACCCCACCATCGCCTGCAAGCGTCAATACCATGGCCAAGATTTCCGCTTCGGACACGTCTCGTCCCTTGGTGGCGATGCTCGTCAAACACCACTTCTGGCTTTTGGCGCTCGTCGTGCCGTTGCTGTTGCTGCCATTGGTGTTCCTCGCCCGAGGGAAGCTGACCTCGCAGATCGAGGCCGTGCGAGAGCAGATCAAGGGACACCTCACGGCGTTGCAGAGCGTGCGACGCATCCCCCAGCATCCAAACACCTCGTGGGCAAACGACATCGATACAAGCACCATGCGGGTCAAGCGGGAAACGTTTGCCGAGTGGCGGAAGTTCTGGGACAGCCAGCGGTCGCTTCGCGTCTGGCCCGAATCGTTGGGGCCCGATTTCGTGAAGGCGGTCGAGTCGTTGAAGCCGGACGGCAAACTGTCTCCGCGGTTGCTCGAGCGCTACCAGAACAACGTACGCATGCTGGTTCGGACACTGCCCACAAACTTGGGTGTGGAAGATGCCATGAGAGACATCAACGAGGCAGGGCAGGCGCCGGCCCGCCAGCAGCCGCTTCGTCCGGAGATGATGCGGCCCGGCATGGGACCGGCGGGAGTGGTGCCGGAGGTGTCGCCCTATGTCGCGACGTGGAGCCCGGAAAACCAGCAGAAGATCTATGAATCCTTCGACTGGGACAAGAAGCCATCCACCGCGAAGGTGCTGCTGGCCCAGGAAGAGTTGTGGGTCTATGGGCTCCTCTGTGACGCGGTGGCGCAGATCAACAAGCCGGCCACGGGGCCGCACAACGCCGCCATCGCGAGCATCGACGAACTCTACGTCGGGTATCGGGCGGCAGAAGACAATCCGGGAGGTGGCAACGGCGGGCGTGTCATCCGCATGGTCGCGAAAGACAATCCTGATGCGATGATGGCGCCGCCACCGGACATGATGGCACCGGACGCATCCGGGGCTCCCGTGGGTCGTCCGCCCAACCCGCGGTTTGAAGGGGGGCAGCGTGGTGGTCGCATGGCCGCTCCGATGCCGTCTCCAGAGGAAGCCGCGGCGCCGGTGGATGCGGACGTTCCGCTCCGCAACTGGATCTATGTCGACTTCGCGGGGAAGCCGCTGAGTGCCGCCGAGTTGGAGGCGGCGATCGACAGTCAGATGATTCACCTGATGCCGTTCGTGTTGCGCGTCGTGATCGATCAGCGACAGATCGACGCGTTGCTCGTCGGCCTCGCAGCCTCTGCCATTCCCATCGATGTTCGCCAGGTTCGGATCAATGCCCCGACATCGGGGCAGCCCGGGGCGCCATCCATGCCATCCATGTCATCCGTGCCATCCATGCCTGACGGGGGTGGGCTCGGCGGCCCGGCCGGTGCCGGAAGATATTACGACGTGACCCTCGAGCTTCGCGGCACTGTTGGTCTGGCGACGCCGCCAAACGAGAAAACCGTCGGCTTGGAGCCTGGGCAGGGTGATGCGGTGGCTCCTGCCGATGCTGGGGAAAAGGTGGCTCCGGCACCCAAGGCAGCGCTGTTGAATCGGCCCACGCGCAGGAGGATCGCGTCATGAAAGCGCCCCGTATTGCATTCAACAAGGATGCGCTGCTGACGTTCTTGCTCGTTCACGGCGAGAAGGTGATTGCCGTCATGGTCGGCTTGGCGGCGTGCGCGCTGGCCTGGGGCGGCGTGTCGGCTCTCCGCAACATGCGGCCCACGTCGGAGCAGCAACCGGAGGCGATCGTCGCCGATGCGGCGACAACCGCCGAGCACATCGAGGCGGTGAAGATCGCTCCGGATGATGAACTGACCAGCGAGAAGGGGCTGGCCGACACCGTGGCCCAATGGCTGTCGCCGAAAATCACACCCGCGCCGCCGCAGGTGGTATTCAACAAGCCGCTGTTCGGAGAACTCGCCAGGCGAAGCAGCCCCGACATTCTGCCGATCGAAGACCTGCAGGCCGTCGCGGGCGTTGCCGTCATGGCGCGGAAGCCCAAGCTGGTCGGCGATCGGCCGGTTCCTGACCGTCCCCTCAACCTCGACGCCAACAACGTGCCGAAGCCTGGCAAGCCGCCGAAGGGTGGTGGCCGTGGTGGTCCCGTGCAGCCGGTGCCACCGCAGCCGCCGAATATGGGATTGATGCCGCCCCAGCCTGACCCGAATGCCATTCA
>CANHYS010000063.1 GCA_947464585.1 Planctomycetaceae bacterium
CGAGCGTGCTGAAAGTAACCGCCGCCGGCCTGGTCACGTCTCCCGTCGTGCGGGGTGCGTGGGTGCGGCGAAAGATCCTGGGCCGGGAGGTGCCGCCCCCGCCCGCCGACGCTGGCTCCGTCGAGCCCGACACCCGCGGCGCGACCACGATCCGCGAGCAACTGGCGGCGCATCGCCGCTCGGAAGCCTGCGCCGGGTGCCACCGACAGATCGACCCGGCCGGCTTCGCACTCGAGGCCTTCGATCCCACTGGCCAGTTTCGCGACCGCTACCGCTCCACGCAGGAGGGGGAGCCCGCGAAACGCTACATCAATGGGCACGACACGGTCGCCTATAAATACTCGCAGCCGGTCGATGCCACGGGCGAACTGGCCGACGGCCGGGCATTCGCCGGGCCGGACGAACTGCGGACGTTGCTCGCGTCCGATCCTGTCGCCCTCGCGCAGTGCCTGGCCGGCAAGCTCGTCGCGTTTGGCACCGGCCGCAGCATCGAAACGGGCGACCGACTCGCCGTGGATCGGATCGTGGCCGAGGCGGCTCCCAACGGTTTCGGCATCCGCAGCCTGATTCACGCGACCGTCCAGAGCGAACTGTTTCGCGACAAGTGACGGTCACCCACCTGGAGGCTCTCATGCACACCCCGATCTCCCGCCGCACGCTCCTGCGATCCTGCGGCGTCTCCCTCGCGCTGCCGCTCCTCGAATCGATGGGCCGGGCAACGGCGGCGAGCTCCGCCGCGGCCGTTCCACCGCGGCGGATGGTGCTCGTGGGCACGCCGTTTGGCTTCGATCCGCAGGCCTTCGTGCCTCGGCAGGTGGGCCGCGACTATGAGCTGCCGAGCCACCTCGAACTGCTCGCCAGCCATCGAGAACACTTCACCGTGATCACGGGGCTGCTGCATCCCAACACGCTCTCCTCCGGGCATCAGGCCGAGAAGGTGCTCTTCACCGGCGCCCCGCAGCCGCAGCTGCCGACCTTCCGCAACACGATCTCGCTCGACCAGGAGTTCGCCGAGCACGTCCGCGGCCAGACCCGGTTCGACAGCTTCGTGCTCGGCACCGGCCACATGCCGCTCTCGTTCACCCGCAACGGCGTGGCGCTGCCGTCGGAAGGGTCGCCATCGCGGCTGTTTGCGAAGATGTTTCTCGCGGGCAAGCCCGAGGAGGCGGCGGCGGAGCTGGAACGGATCGCCCGCGGCCGGAGCATGCTCGACCTCGTGGGCGAGCAGGCTAAGGCGCTCTCGCGGCGGGTGAGTAAGGCCGACACGGCCCGGCTCGACGAATATTTCGGGGCGGTCCGCGACGTGGAAAAGCAACTCGAACTGTCGGCCGCCTGGGTGGATCGGCCGAAGCCGCCGGCGCCGGGCAGCCCGCCCACCGACATCAACGAGCCGGGCAAGCAGCCGGTGCGGCTCTCGCTCCTCTACGACACGGTGCACCTCGCGATCATGAACGACTCGACGCGGGCCTTCACGATCAACACGTTCGGCGAGCACCACGACCTCTCGCACCACGGCCGGGAGCCAGGCAAGCGGGAGGCCTGCCGGAAGGTGGAAGTGGACCTGCTCAAGACCCACGACGCCTTCCTCACGAAGCTCGCCTCCGCGAAGGAGGCCGACGGCCGGTCGCTGCTCGACAGCACGATGGTTCTCTTGACCAGCAGCCTCCGCGACGGCAACACCCACTGGACGAACGATCTGCCGGTGATCCTTGCCGGCGGCGGCTTCCGGCACGGCCAGCATCTTGCCTTCAACCCGGCCTACGTGGAGCAGGTGAGGGTCGCGGAGGAGGACGAGACCCACAAAAAGGGGGAAACGGCGGGCCAGCCCGGAAAGGCGGTCAAAAGCGCGGCCTTGTGCAACCTGTTCGTCTCGATGCTCCAGCGGGCCGGCATCGAGACCGACCGGTTCTCGTCCAGCACCGGACCGCTTACCGGCCTGGAGATGGCGTGATGCGACGGCTGTGACGAGTTTTCGCGGCATGTGCCGGCCGCGTTGCATGCCGATACTATGAGATATGGGAAATACTCGACATGCCGCCTGGCGGAACGGAGCAGTCGTCGCCGCCGTGATCGCCTTGTTGACGGGGCTGCCGATCGCGGCCGTGCGGGCGCGTGGCGAGGAACCCGCCCCGGCTGCGAATCCGGCCGACGTCACTCCCCCGTGGGGCACGTTTCCCAAGCCCGGCGTCGGCATCGAGTTGGCCGGCGAACTCGTCGTGGTCGATCATGTCAACCGCCGGTTCGGCCTGCGGCTCGACGGCGATTTTAACAAATATCGCTACTTCCAAGACGCAAAACTCAAGGCCACGCTGCTCCCCTACGGCGAGGTCTGGTACCACGGCGCACCGGCCGATCTGGCCGACATCCCGCTCGGCACGCGGCTCCAGGGCCGCTTCCTCCTGCCGCCGAAGGACGCCCCGCCGCGGGAGCTCACCTCGGACGGCGAGAAGGCATTTCCGCCTCCGCTGCACGACCGGGCCCTCGTGGTCGAAGACGGCTTCAGCCACGAACGTCGCCGTGGCCGGGCGTTTCGGATCGACAAGCTCGAGATCAAGCGGGATGACATCAGCTACGGCGACCTGAAGGCCGCGATCGAACGCGGAGCGATCGTCCTCACGCAGGTGCAGGCATCGGGGCAGCCGCTCGACGGCCCGCCCGACACTCCCAAAGACGCGGCCTACACGGTCGATTTCTCGACGCGGGTCTGGAAGGATGGGCGGCCGGGGACGCTCGCGGACCTCGCGGTCGGCCAGGTCGTGCAGGCAAACCTCGGCTGGGCGCCCGAGTGGGGAAACCGGCAGTTTCACTGCCTCGACATCTGGATCGACGAGGCGAGCTGCCAAGTCGCCATCGAGCAGCAGCGGCGGCTGCACCTGCGGCGGATGCGGCACTACTGCCTGCCGGCCTGGATCGACAAGGTGGAGTACGAGCCGGACGGAAGTGGGCTTATGACGCTGACCTATTTTTCCGGCATGGACAGGCAGCTCTACGATGAAATCCAGACAAAAGACCCGTATCGGCGGCTCAAACGGGCCGATCAACGCCTGCGGATCATCGGCGGCAGCCAGGGGGACAATGGCGCCGGATCGCACGTGCAGAACGTGCACGTCGATCCAGCTCCGCCACCGGGGAGCAGCGGCATCACGCAGGAGGTTCGCGTCGGGTGGGGGAATCACGAAGAGGGATTACGGCCTGGCCGGTTCATCCGCGTGGCCCAGCGGAACTGGCCCGGTTCGATCCTGCCGCCCGAATGGCTGCTGCCCTTTCCTTACCCGGCCGAGAAGGAAAACCCCCTAGATTGACGCGGGCGTGTGACGAGTTTTCGGGGCAGGCCCTCCACGGCTGCCGATGCTAGTCTTGCAAAATGGAAGGTGAGTGGGGGGATTTCACTCCACACCAGGATTGACTCCCGCACTCGACGTGAGTCATCCATGATCGTTTTCGGCCAAGGGTTTGCAGCCATGCGAGACGTCGTCGTGCGAGGCTCCGAGGGAACTGCCGGAAGCAACGCATCCGGGGGGAATAAGGGTTTCACCCTCGTCGAACTCTTGGTCGTGATCGCCATCATCGGCACGCTTGTCGGCCTGCTCCTGCCGGCGGTGCAGTCGGCCCGTGAGTCGGCCCGCCTGGCGTCGTGCAAAAACAATCTCAAGCAGATGGGCGTGGCGGTTCACAATTTTCTCGACGCTCGGAAGGGATTTCCGCCGTTGGCGACGGGGCGAGAATCGAACGGTACGGCTTACTCCGGCATCACGTTCTGGGGCTTGATCATGCCCTACTGCGAAGAGATGACGGCTGTCGCAAAAGTCACGTGGGACGAGGGGGTGACCACCAGCGCTTCTGCGAACGGGGGAAATGCAGCGAGGTTTGCCAATTGGCAGGCGTTCAGCACCTCCTACCCGAGGTACATGATCTGCCCGACCCGCGGCTTTCGCACCGTTTTCAACAATTCCGGCAGCCAGAAATATCCCGCGAGCGACTACGGATTGATCACGTTGTATGGGCAAAACAGCGTCAGCAGACCGGATCGATTGATCTGCTACAACATGAATGCCCCGAATAGCAGGTCGATTCCGCGGGGGACGCAAACAGCTTGCAACACGGGCTGGGGCAGCATGACCGATGCGACCGCCACCGGAATCGGCTTTGGCGTGCTGAGTCTGGCGATGGGGCCGACGAACGCGAGCGGAAACATCGTCACGCACCTGACCTCTGGTGCGGCTACGACCGAATCTGCGTACGGCGGCTGGTATCCCCGGTCTTCGGTCAAGCATGTCACCGATGGGCTGAGCAAGACGGCCATTCTCGCGGAGAAGCACCTCTGGAGCGGCGAGTTGGGCCGCGGGGGGTGTTGGTCAACCACGACGCGGTCCGCGTGCGGCGGTGCTGGCTACGACGACATGCAACTGATGATCGCACACCAAGGGGGGGCCAATCGCATGTGGGTGAATCCCGAGCGGGGCGGGATCGCCCGAAGCGCCGAAGAGGATAGTGGCAACACCACGCTCGGCTCCTGGCATCCGGGGATCTGCCACTTTCTGATGGCCGACGGTGCGGTGCGAGCGGTCGATGTCAATATCGACGACACCACGCTCGTGAATCTCGGCGACCGCCGGGACGGCCAGGTGTTGAACACCGACAGTCTCTAGTCGCGTTATGCGGTCATCGAATGAGGGCCATCTATCCATGCGGGGCTTCGCACAAAGTGTCGCCGGTGATCTGCGGGCATGGTTCTTGGTTGGGATTTCCGTGGCCGTGGTCGCCGTGGCCGGCTGCGGCCGCAATGGTCTGCACCCCGTGCGGGGCCGCGTTGTGTTCGCCGACGGCTCGCCTCTTCTGACCGGCCGGGTTGTCGTCAGCTATGGCGACGGCAAGGCGTCTTCGGGCAGCGTCAACCCCGACGGCACGTTCAGGGTTGGCACGCTGAAGCAGAGCGACGGGATGCGGGCCGGTACCTACCGCGTGGCGGTCAAGGACGCTTACGTAGAAGTCCAAAAGAACGGTGAAACCGTGTCGGAGCCGCTCATTCACAAGCGGTTCGCCGACCCTGCCACCTCCGGCCTGGAGTTCACGGTGCCGGAGAAGACGGTCTGGGAGATCGTCGTCGAAAAGCCTTGAATCGGTGTTGATCGCCACGATTCGGTGTTGGTTTGTGCAGGCCGACGTGACGTCTTTTCGCGGCGTGCAATCGCCGTCGTTTGGCCGATACTAAGTGCATGAAACGCACTTTCCTCCACGCCCTGTCGCAGTTCGGGCTTGCCTGCCTGGCGGCCCTCGTCTTGCCTGCGGGCAACGGTCGCGCCGCCACGCCGGACTCCCACCCCGGCGGCATGCCTGATGCCTTCCTGCAGCAGCACTGCCTCCGCTGCCACGACGCCAAGACGCAGGAGGGTCAGTTGCGGATCGACACGCTCTCCCGCGACTTCGCCTCGCTCTCGGCCGCCGCGAAATGGGCCGAGGTGATGACGCGGATCAATGCCGGCGAGATGCCACCCGAGGAGGAGCCGCGGCCGACCGTCGACGAGATCGCCGCGGTCGTCGGCTGGATCTCCGGCCGGATCGAGGCGGGCGAGGCGGCGCGGATGGCCGCCCGCGGGCCCGTCGCCAGCTACCGGCTCAGCCGCGAGGAGTATGCCCATACGATCGACGACCTGCTCGGCATCCGTGTCGACCCGACAGTCGCCGGCGGGCTCCTCGAGGATTCCCGCTGGCACGGCTTCGAACGCGTCGGGGCGGTGCTCACGCTCGCGCCGGCCCATGTCGAGCGGTATCTCAAGATGGCGGACGACGTGCTCGAACTCGCCTTCCCCGAAAAGGAGCCCACGCCCACCAAGCGACGGATCGACGCGCACCACATCATCAAGGCCCACCAGCCGCCGGACAAGAAAGAGGTGCCGGCGGAACGGCTCGCCAAGATCGGCCTCACCCCCGACCAGCTGCGGATTCCGCTCTGGCCAGGGGTGCCCGGCGTGCCGTTGTGGCAGGACTGGTGGTGGGGCGCCCGGCAGCCGGGCGTGTGGCGCGGCCGATTGCAGCTCAGCGGCATGCCCGGGCTCGACGGCCGTGCACCCCACGCCACGGTGATGGAAACCCGAGGCCAGCGGACGGTCTTCGACCAGGACATCATCGCAGCCGAGGACAAGCCGATCATCGTGGAGATTGAACGGGACGAATCGGCGGGCGACATCCTCATCAAGAACGAGGTCCACGGCGCGCTCGAGCCGCATTTCAGCAACGCCACGCGTTATAGCTTTGGCAGCCTGTTCACGAGTTCGCGAAACACGCAGCTGATGAGCCCATACGGCTTCAAGCTGACGACCGAGGACGGCCGGGCGCTCGTGCCCCTGCTGCTCGTCGATTGGGTCGAGTGGGAGGGGCCCCTCGTCTCCGATGCGCAGCGACTGGTGAGGAAGAATTTCTATCCTGCCACGCTCGACGACCCCGAGCAGATCCGCGACTGCCTGCACCGCTTCGCCGAGCAGGCCTGGCGACGGCCGGTGGCCGATGCGGAGATCGCCCCCTATGTGACGCTGGCCTCTGCCGAGCGGGCGGCGGGCGAGAAGCCGCGGAAAGCGTATCTCTCGGCGATGGCCGCCGTCCTCGCCTCCAAGAATTTCTATTTCCTCGAGGAGGGATCGGCGACCGAGCGCCGCGACCGCGTCACCGACCACGAGCTGGCCAGCCGGCTCTCCTACTTGCTCTGGAGCTCGCTGCCCGACGAGCCGCTCTTCGCCGCCGCCCGCGGCGGCCGGCTGCACGAACGGGCCGTGCTCGCCGAGCAGTTCACGCGGATGCAGAGTGATCCGAAGTTTGACCGCTTTATGAAGGAATTCCCGCGGCAGTGGCTGCAGTTGCACCGCGTGGGGATGTTTCCGCCCGACGTCAAGCTCTACCCGCAGTACGACCGCTGGCTCGAGAAGAGCATGGTGCTCGAGACCGTGGCCACGTTTCGCCAGATGGTGGAGGAGAACCTGCCTTTGCGGGAGCTCTTCGACAGCAACTGGACGATGATCAATCCGCGGCTGGCCGAGCACTACGGCCTCCAGCCGCCCGCGACCGGCGACTTCACGAAGGTGACGCTCCGGCCCGAGGACCACCGCGGCGGTCTCTTGACGCAGGCGGCGGTGCTCTCCCTCTCCTCGGATGGCACACGTCACCGGCCGGTGCATCGGGGCGTGTGGGTGTCGGAGGCGATCTTCGGCACCACGCCGCCGCCGCCGCCGCCCAACGTGGAGCCGCTGCCGGCGACGAAGGCCGATGCCGAGAAGGCGACGGTGCGGAGCCAACTGGCCGCCCACTCGACCAATGCCGCCTGCGCCGCCTGCCATCGCAAAATCGATCCGCTCGGCCTGGCCTTCGACAACTACGATGCGATCGGCCGCTGGCGGACGCACGAAAAGCTCACGGTGGGCAAGGGGGCCGACCCGGCGGTGGACGCCTCGGGCGTGCTGCCCGACGGACGCTCCTTCGACGGCCCGGAGGCCTTCAAGAAGCTGCTCGCGGCCGACGTCGACCGGGTCGCCGAGGCGTTCGTCGGCAGCCTCGCGACCTACGCGCTGCGGCGGACGATGACGATCGACGACCATGACGAGATCCGGGCGATCGTCGCGAAGGCTAAGACCGACGACTACCGGATGCGAACACTGTTCGAGACGTTCATTCTTTCCGACCTGTTTCAGAAACGCTGAGGTGCCCCATGCACGTGCTCTCCTCCACGCCCCGCATCAGTCGCCGCCACGTGCTCCGGGGGCTCGGTGTGTCGCTCGCCCTGCCGATGCTCGAATGCATGCGGTCGGGGGCGGCGGGCATCTCGGCCACCGCCCGGGCCGCCGAGGCGGGAAAACGGATCGCCCGCAGTGTCTTCATCTATCTGCCCAACGGCGTGAACAACTGGGACTGGCAGATCCGGGAGGCCGGCCGCGGCTACAAGCTGTCGAAGTCGCTGGCCGTGCTCGAGAAGCACCGGGAGATGATCACGCCGATCAGCGGACTCCACCATCCCCACGCCCTCGGCCATCACCACGGCTGCCAGGGCGTCTGGCTGACCGGGGCGAAGGTCGGCGATGGTGTGCGCAACACGATCTCGGTCGATCAGCTGATGGCCGGCCACACGGCGAAGCAGACCCGCTATGCCTCGCTCGAACTGGCGGCCGAGGGGAGCCTCTCGGTCAACGCCGACGGCGTGGGCCTGCCCTCGGAGCGGAACCTGGCGGTCGCCTTCAACGGACTGTTCTCGGAGCCGAAGGATGGAATCGCGGCCCAGCGGCGGCGGCTCAATCGCAAGGAGAGCATCCTCGACGTGGTGCTCGAGGAGGCCCAGGGCCTCGATCG
>CANHYS010000064.1 GCA_947464585.1 Planctomycetaceae bacterium
TGGGATATGCACAACACCATGTGGGACTACAACACACTGCCGAAGCGAGCGGGCAATCTCGATCAGGCGGTGGGCACGCTGCTTGCCGACCTTTCGGAACGCGGACTGCTCGACGACACGCTCGTCGTGCTCACCACAGAGTTCGGCCGGTCGCCCACGATCAACTACAATGCGGGGCGCGACCACCACCCGGCGGTGTTCTCCGCGATGCTGGCTGGTGCCGGCATCAAGGGAGGTCAGGTCTACGGCAAATCCGACAAGCGTGGGCATGCCGTGGAAGCCGATGGCGTCACGCCGGCCGATCTCAACGCCACGGTGGCGGAGGCGCTCGGCCTGCCGCGGGACGAGATCGTCATGTCGCCCACGCTCCGGCCCTTCAAGGTCGCCCACGACGGCAGCCCGGTCAAGAAAGTTCTGTCGTGACCCATCAGCACCCGCTTGGCGCGGGGCCATGTGTCAGGATTTCCTCTCGCGTGAGACTTCATGCATTCGTCTGATCACTCCACTGGGCCATCTGGCAGCAGCACGAACGAGACCACCCATGCGCTTCGGCCGCTCGATGCCAACGAGCGCCGCGTGCTCGGCGTGCTCATCGAGAAGGGCAAGACGACGCCCGACCAGTATCCGTTGTCGCTCAACGCGGTGGTGACCGGCTGCAACCAGAAGAGCAACCGTGATCCCGTCATGCATCTTGACGAAGAGTCGGCCAGCCGTGCTCTGACGAGCCTGCGGCACAGCGGCGCGGTGGCGGAGGTGTTTGGCAGCGGAAAAATCCCACGGTACCGCCACCTGGCTTACGAATGGCTTGGCGTCGGCAAGGAGGAGTTGGCAATCCTCGGTGAACTCCTGCTGCGGGGCGAGCAGAGCGAGGGAGATCTGCGGGGTCGGGCCAGTCGCATGGATCCGATTCCCGACCTGGATGCCCTCCGCACGCATCTCGATGCCCTCGCGGCCCGCAACCTCGTCGTCTGGCTCTCGCCTCCCGGCCGCGGCCGGATGCTCACGCATGGCCTGTTGCCTGAGGAGAAGCTGGAGAAGGTGCGGTCGCAGGTGGGGCTTTCGGCCGCAGCCGTCAGTCAGGCTCCGACCGGTGGGGAGGCGGGCGCCAGCGAGTTGGAAACGGGTGGTAACAGCCGGGGCAGCGAAGACAGCAGTGCTGGTGGCACAGGCCGGGCGGGCACGGGGCCTGCTCATGAATCACTCGGCGCCCGCGTGGATCGGTTGGAGTCGGAACTGGCCGAGGTACGAAACCGGCTTGCGGAGTTGGAGCGGGCCTTAGGCGGCACGTGAGAGGCTGCCCGGCGGCCTGTCCGGCCGCCCATTTTCCGTCACCCTCCCAGAATCCTCAGGGAGGAGGGGGCCGGCATGCCGGCCGCATTTTTGGATTGCCCGGCGGTATGGCCGCGCGTACATTTTACACCCGGCGGAGGGGACGAAGACACCTGAAAGGGGAATGACCATGAGCACCCAAGACATGAGCAACCAAGAGCAGATTGCCCAAGAGCACGACCGTCTTGATCGTTTGAAGTTGCTTTCACCGCTGCAGGCCATTCAGGCATGGCTCCGCGATGACTGTGGGTATGGAGAGAGAACCTATCTTGTCACCGCCATCCAGCGTGACCGTCGGATCGAACTCGACGACGACGAGATCGCCTACGTGATCCACGACGCCATGCAGAGCGGCATCGACGCGCCCACCGTGTTCGACCGCCTGCTCGCCGCCGGTGATGGATTCCAGGCCTGCAACGTGAAGCGGTTGCCGGCCCGCTGAGCGGAAGCAGCGGCAGGCGGTTCCACCTACAGTGTGACCGTCACGTCCCCGGAGGCAGGCCCTGCAAGGCGGACAACTGGCCGACCGCCGCGTCGACCTCCTTCTGCCGCTCAGCGACGGGCGGTTCCAGGGAGCGGACGGCCGCGGCCGATGATTCGACCACCGCGGCGGCCTTGGTGATCATGCCGTCGAGTTCCTCCATACGGGCGGTCACAGCCGGCATGTCGGCCTTGAGCTTTTCGGCGCGGGCGGTCATGTCGGCCGCCTCCTTCTCACGAGCGGCTTTTTCGGCGGCCATCGTGGCCTGTGATTCGCCGATCGACTTGATCTGCGCGGCCTTGGCGGCCACCGTTTTCACGAGCGTCGCGTGCACTCCCGCCAATTCCTGGTCGGTCGGCGCCGCATCCACGGCCGACTTCGCACTGACCGCGGCGGCCTCGAGGGCGCCGACAGCCTTGCCCAACTGATCCATCGTGGCCTGAGCAGCCGTCATTTCCATCTGCTTGGAGGCGACCTTCTGCAACAGGGCGGCATGGTCCTGCTGCGCGTTGGCCACTGCGGCGGTGAGCGCCGCGATCTCCTTCTCCTTCGCGTGCCGTTCGTTGACGAGCGTCTGCCGAGCCTGCTCGTCGGCCGCGACCTTCGCCTGTCCCTCGGCCACTTTCGCCTCGGCTTCGCGGACCGCGGCCTCCCGCGCGGCGACGACGCCGGACAGCTCACGGTAGCGACCGAGAAACACCGTCTCATCCTGCCAACGGGCGAGATCAGCGCGTGCGGCCTCGAGCTGCGCGGCAAGTTCGGTCGCCTTTCCTGCTGCGGCAGCGGCTGCTTGCTTGAGTGGCTCGAGCGCGGGCCCCAGCGTGGCAAGCGTGGCTGCCGACCGATCGACGGCGGCCTTCGACTGATCCCGCTGCGGTGTGAGCATCGCGATCTGAGTGTCTGCTGCAGCGACAGCGGCCGCGAGGGTTGCGAGTTCCGCCCGGCGGGCGTCGGCTGCGACCCGCTGAGCCTGCATCTTCGCGGCCAACTCCACGGCGGCCTTCTTGCCGGCGGCGTCGGCGGGATTCCGGGCGAGCTTGGCAAATGCCTGGGAATGGGCCTCGACGGCCGCCGTCAGATCACGGTCGCTGGCCACGACGGCCCGCTCTGCGGTCGTCTGCGCCTTGGCCGACTCCGTGCGGCGTAGCGTGGCGGTCTCCAATTGCTTCTTCAGGTCGGCCAGTTTGGTCTCGGCTGCAGCTTTGGCCTGCGTGGCGTCGTCAATCTGCTTCTGCATCGCCGCCATCTGCGCCGCTGCGACCTCGGCCGCCATTCTCGCCGGCTCGATGGCCGGTGCCCGTTCGGCGACCGCCCGCTCCGCGGCAGCGGTCCGTTCGGCCAAGGTCTCGGGATTGCTCGACAGGCCACCCACCCGAACGGCATCCGCTCCCTTCCAGATCCGGATCTCGCCCGTCCAGTCGCCGACGATCACAGCATCGGTCTCGTCGCAGTAGGAGATGGCCAAGCCGAGATCGGCACAGGGCTCGAAAGCCTTCTGCTGGCTTCCGTCTTGACCCCAGATCTTGGGAGTCTTGTCGCGGCCCACGCTCACGATCCGGCCGTCACGGGTGAACTCCAGTGCCGCCACCCCGCCGGCATGCGCGGGCCAGGATTTCACCTCGCTGCCGTTTTCCATCTCCCAGAGGCGGATCGTGCCATCCTCACTACCCGTCGCCAGCAGGTTGGAATCGCTCCGCCAGGAGACGCTCGTGACCGAGGCGGTATGCCCCGTGAGCGTGAGGAAATCGCGGCCGGTAGCCGCTTCCCAGACCACGACGCCGCCGCTGCGGTCGCACGTGGCGAGCAGCACCCCGTCGGGGCTGAAGGACGCGGCCATGATCCAGTCGGTGTGCTTCCGCAGTTCATGCAGCCGCTCGCCGGTCTCGGTCGAGTAGATCCGCACCACCCTCTGCGGGCCGCCCAGAGCCACCAGCCGTTGGTCGGCGCTGAGGTCGGCAGCCAGGATCGTGTCGAGTTCCTCGCCCAGTTCGGTCACGCGACGGCCGGTCGCGACGTTCCAGACCACCACCCGGCCGCTGGCGCCGCCACGGCCGCCACCACCCACGAGCAGGCTGCCATTGCGGCTGAACTGGAGCACCTGCGGCCGCCCTTCGGGAAACGGCAGCACGCCGGCCAACTGGCGAGTGTCGGTGCGGTAGAGCAACACCTGCTTCTGGCCGCAGACGGCGGCCAGCGGGGCCCAGGGGCTCGTCGCGATCGAGGCGCAGGCATCAGCGCCGCGAGTACGGATCACGGGCTCCAGTGGGATTCTCGCAGGCAGCGGCGTGACGGCTGGCCGTTCCGTCGGAGCGGCGTCCATCGCCATGGCCACCGTCTTCTTGGGCGCGGCAGCCTTGCTGCCCTTGTTCTCGAGCACGCCGCCCTCGATCCACTTCTTGATCAGGGCCCTCTCCTCCTCCGGAATGGGCGGCGAGTCGGGCGGCATCTTCGGCTCATCCTGGTGGGTGATGAGCTTGTAGAGGTAGCTGGCGGAGGCATCGCCGGGCTCGATCGCCCCGCCCGAGCCGCCGCCCTGCATGAGGCCCGTGTAGCTGGTGACATCGAGATCGCCCGACTTCTTGTCGGGATTGTGGCAGCCACCGCACCGCTGTCTCAGGACGGCGAGCACGTTGTCATCGAACGTGACCTTGTCGTCCGCGGCCGGAACAGTGGTGGCGATACTCGCGATGATCGCTGCGAGTGCTGCGGTCGTGGGAGTCAGCAGTTTCATGGTGGGGCTCGATCGTTGTCCTGCCGGTTGCTGGTCCGCGGAATATCTCAGTGATTGAAGACGAATTCACGGGAATTGAGAATCGCCCAAAAGCTGTCTTCGAGCGCCTGCTGCGGGTTGGGCTCGGCGGCAACGATCGCCACAAGCTCCTGCTTTTCCTTGTCTGTCGGCCGCCGCACGAACGCCCGGATGTAGAGCTGCTCGATGATCTCCTCGGGGGTCTGCTTGGCGTCAAGCATCTTCTTGATTACCGCGCCGGCCTGAATCTTGCCCTGCACGGTGTCGCCGTTGAGCAGGTGGAGCGCCTGCGACAGGTTGGGCTCCATCTTGACCTCGCATGAACAGACCGTGCCCCGCGTGGCACGGCCGAACGTGGTGAGGAAGTAGGTCGAGGTGTTGCCGTCGGCAATCTGGACCGCCCTCGCGCCGATCGGAAGGCCGGAAAACTTGTTCTGGGTGTCGGTGACGCCGGTCACCATGTCGAGCAGCACCTCGGCGCGGACCCGGCGGAGCAACGCATGCGAGAAATTCCGCTCGTCCGTGGCGTTGGTCTCGTTGGTCTTGGTGGAGAGCTGGTAGGTCCTGGAGGTGCAGATATCACGGACGAGCTTCTTGAAGTCGTACTTGTATTCCACGAACCGCCGCGCGAGCTCATCGAGCAGTTCGGCATTCACTGGCGGGTTTGTGATACGGACATCGTCCACATCGTTGATCAGCCCCGGCCCGAAGAAGTGCGCCCAGACGATATTGACGAGATTGCGGGAGAAATACTGGTTGTCGGGCGAAGTCAGCCAGCCGGCCACCACCTCGCGGCGGTCCCGGCCCGCGAGGTCGGGCTGCTCGCCACCCAAAAACTTGGGCGGCACGACGCGGCCACCGACCGGATGCTTCACGTCACCGCTGCCCGAATTGAAGACGACCGTTTCGCGGCTGTCCTCCCCAGGCTTGCGGCCAATCTGGGCGAAGAAGTTGGCGAAGCCGTAATAGTCCTCCATCGTCCAGCGGTCGAAGGGATGGTTGTGGCACTGGGCGCACTGGATCCGCATCCCCAGAAACACCTGCGCGACGTTCTCCGCCACCTTCAGGGTGTCGACTTCGTTCTGGTAGTAGTTGGTGGCCGCGTTGGAGAACGTGCCCCCCTTGCTCGCAATCAGTTCGCGGAAGAGTTCATCGATCGGCACGTTGGCCTGGATCCGCTGCTGCAACCAACTGTAGTAGAGGAGCATCGCCTTGTAGGTGACCTGATTCGACGTGCGGATCATCAGCAGTTCCGACCACTTCATCACCCACATCTCGACGAATTCCTTCCGCTCCAGCAGGCTGTCGACGAGGTGCTCCCGCTTGGAAGAGTCGGTGCTCTGCACGAACGACCTGTATTCGTCGGCGCTCGGCAGCGTGCCGCAGATGTCGAGGTGCACGCGGCGCAGGAACTCCTCGTCGGTGCAGAGGTCGGACGGATTGATCCGGAGCCGCAGAAGCTTCCGGTTGATCGCCTCGTCGACATAGTTGTTTGCGGGCGGGTTGGCCCACTGGAAGGCCAGACCCTTCGGCAGCACGATGAACTGCGAGCCGACCGTGTGCGTCTCGAACCGGGCCGTGATGAAGGCCTCACCACGGTTCTTGGCCGTCACCACGCCATCCTGCGAGACCGTGGCCGAGTTGTCGTTGTTGGTGATGAAGACGGCCAAGCTCGTGACATCGCGGTCGCTGCCGTCGGCGTATTTCGCTCTGACGGTGAGTTGCTGCGTCTCGTTCTCTCCGTCCATCACGCCTGATGGCGGAAAGAGCTCGAGCGACACCACCGCCGGCACCGGCCCTTTGTCGGCGGGCGCACCAGCCTCAAGCCAGCGGATCAACGCGGCATGGTATTCATCCCCCTTTTTGATCTTCGCGCCACCGGTGTGAGGAACCGCGTTGATGGCCTTCTCCACGAGCAGGCTCTCCTCGACGAGCGCGAGGTTGAGTCGCCGGCCGCTGATCTCGCGGGTGAGGCGATGGTGGTCGCCGTCGGGATCGAAACCAAAAAGCGACAACCTGAATCCGTCCTTGCCACGGGCTGCTCCATGGCAGCTTCCGGTGTTGCAGCCGGCCTTCATGAAGACCGGCATCACGTCGAGCTTGAAGCTCACCGGGGCCGTCTCCCCGGCCCGCTCGACGTGGACCGGCACGGAGACAGCGCGGCCGGCAAAGGTCGCGGTGAGCGTGGTATCTCCGTCGGCGCGGGGCTTCAGCAGCCGGCCCTCGAGGACCACCCTGTCGGAATCCGCGAGGTTCAACGTCGCCTGCGCCGTGACGTCCCTCGTGATACCGTCTGCGTAGGTCGCCTGCACGACGAGTGTCTGCCTGTCCTGCGACGAGGAGAGGTGAACCTGCTGCGGATAGACGACGACGTTGACGACCGCCGGTTCGTCGCCATGTGCCGCACCAAAGCCCGCCACCGTCGCGCCCAGGATGGCGCACCACATGACGACGGCCTGGCGGAGGGCTGTTGCGGCTGGTCGTTCGCAGTCATTCATCAGGGTGTCCTCAACGTCGGATCCACCGCCGAAGTCCGGCCTCGCCTCGAACGGCTCAGCCCGACCGGCGAAGGGTGTCTGTGTCACTTTGGTGCGTCGCCTGCCTGCTTGCCCTGCAGGCGGAGTTTCTCAAGTCTGGAGAGCGGCTTGGCGGGCTTGGCCGCTGGGGCCTGAGCGACCTGGTCTTTGACGGGCTCTTTCGCGTCTGCTGTCTGCGTGGCTGGCGGCTTGGCTGCCGCAGTCTGGGAGGCGGTTTTGGTCGGGGCCGCGATCTGGAGTTCGGTCTGTCCGCCCCGACACCGCACCGGCTCACCGAGGCAGGTCGTTATCAGCTCGACAAAGGGCGACTTATGGTTGCCGACTGGGCTCTTCTCGTCCGTCTTCACCTCGAAGACCAGCTCCGTCGTATCTTTCGTGAACGTGGCTTCGGTGGCCGTCGTGTTGGCAGGAAGCCCTTGCAGCCGTGCCACTCCTTCCCCTTCGAACGGCGTCGACTGCGTGAGCGTGCAGACGATCTGGGCCGTCTCCCCCTGCTCGCAGGATGATCGCGCAAGCTTCGCGGTGGCGAACGGCTCTGCCACCTGCAGTGTGGCGAGCTGAGATGCGGACCAGGCCTGCCCGCCGACGTTCGCCTGCCCGATCACGTAGATCGGCCAGGTGCCGAGCGCCGCCTTGCCGTCGGCGTTGACCGTGTACATGGCCTCGCTCTTGTCCGCGGGAATCTGCACGTTCGGGACGGCTGCCACGCCCGGCGACCGAAACGGGAATTCGACCGTGATCGGCTCCTTGAAACCCTCGGCCCGCGTGACGACGACCTTGAGGTCAACCGTGCCGTTGCGGACCAGCGGGGCCTTGGGCTGCACGAGTTGCAGTTGGAACGGCAACGGTTCAACGACTGCCATGGCCAGTCGGTCGACCTTGGCCGCGAAGAAGGTGTTGTTATTGGGGCCGACGATGAAATCGGCGGAGTTTTCGAACCGCCCCCTGACCTGCACCTTGTCGTCGACCGGACGGGCCTCGAGATCGAACAGTCCCCCGGCGATCGGCGCGTCGGCCGCCGCCTCGAACACGACCGGCATCTGCGACAGGGCGGGCGGCATCGGCTGGCAGTGCATCGTCACGCCCGCCGGCAGCTTCTCCGCCGTGAGCGCGAGGTCTCCGGCGAAGTTGGTCCGGGTGGCGTTGATGAGCACCGCATAGCGGCCGCCCCGGGGCACCATGATGGTCTGCCGTGTCTGCGAGTAA
>CANHYS010000065.1 GCA_947464585.1 Planctomycetaceae bacterium
AGTGGTTGCCGGCGCCCACGGTGCCACACTGGTCGCTGCCACGGGCGAGCGCCCGGTCGCTCACGAATTCGGGCCGCGCGTCGGCGATGCGGCCTTCGGCCTCGGTCAGGGCGACGTCGTCGTCGGTGGCGAGCCCGCGATGCTTCAGGAAGGGCACGCCCTCCTGCATGAGCATGCGGAGCTCGGCCGGGGAGAAAACGTGGTTGCCCCCCTGCCCCACTCCAACGGGCACATCCCGCAGCAGCTGGTTGATGAGCCTCACGAGCACAGGCTCGATATCGCCGAGCGTGAGATTCGTTCGCATGAGGCGGACACCGCAGTTGATGTCGTAGCCCACGCCCCCGGGCGAGACGACGCCGCCGCTCGCGGGGTCGGTGGCACAGACGCCGCCGATACAGAAGCCGTAGCCCCAGTGGATGTCGGGCATGGCGAGGCTGGCGGTCTGGATGCCGGGCAGGAAGGCGACGTTGGCCACCTGCTCGGGTGCCCGGTCGCTTCGCAGCTGCGCAATCAGCCGCTCGTCGGCGAAGATCAGCCCATCGACGAGCATGCCCGGCTTGTAGGACTTCGGGATCCGCCAGGTGCATTCGTCCACCGGCTCGAGCGGACCGGCGAAGCCGCGGTCGGATGGCGTGTCGCGAATCGTGTCGGCCATAGGTGTTTTTTCCAGGAGAGATGGGATGGATGTTGCCCACGGCGTTGGGCCCGGAGGGCCGCGCGAGCACCAGCGGGCGGACGCCCGCGAAGCGAACCGCGGCAGGATGCCGCGGGTTCGCGTCAAGCTAGATGTCGACGATCAGCGTGGCCTCCCAGCCGCCAGCCGTTTCCACGACAGACAGTTCGTGCTGCGTGATTGCCTTGATCTCGTGGGCCAGTGAGTGTCGAGCTGGGTCGTAGGGCTCGCCGTGGGCGGTGGCGTGGAGCCCGGTGGCGTCGATCGACACATCAAACCCGCAGAACAGCATGCGGCGGAGCTCGAAGGCGGCGTGCAGTTCGCTCATCCAGTCGAAGAGCAGCCAGCTGGGGTCGGCGCCGGCCACGTCGAACTGCTCCACGGTGTCGGGCCGGAGCCGGATCTGGGCGAGGTCGCCGGCGATGATCTCGAACAGCCCGCGGGCGGCGTCGGCCATGAGCAGTTCCAGCGTCGGCGCGGTCACCCGCAGGCCGAGGTCGGCGGTGTGTTCGAAGATCTCGTGCATGGCGGTGGTGCCTTTGAAGAGTGTGCGCAAGCGGCGTGCGTGCAGGTTCTTGTCGCCGCTCCTGCCGGGGGGTTAGTCTTGTCGGGCGGGGCACCAGCTACGAGGCATGGATGACGACACACAACCCCAAGCCCGGCTTCACGCTCGTGGAGGTCCTGGTCGTCATCGCCATCATAGGCGTTCTCGTCGGCCTGCTCTTGCCGGCTGTGCAGGCTTCCCGAGAGTCTGCCAGGCAGACGCAATGCGGCAACAACCTCAGACAGTTGGGCCTGGCACTCCATTCGTTTCATGACGCCCGCGGCGCGTTTCCACTGGCGAGACAGGCCACGCGAAGGTCGCTCGGTCCGTCCAGTTTCGCCGTGCTGCCGAAGCATTTGGTGGGTGTTGCTGACGACCCGGTCACGTTTCCGCTGCAGTCCGACCAGGTGGGCAGTTGGCTGTTGCGGATTCAGCCGTTCATGGAGGCTCGTGAGATCGTCTCGTTGTGGAGCCAGCCAGCCACCCTCGACGAGGCGCATGCGATGTTTTGGAAGGTGAGCGGCATCAGGGTGCCGTCGTATATCTGCCCTTCCGATGCGCAGGCCACGAAAGGCACCAACCCCTGGGGGTATGGCTTGACGAGTTATCTGGCCGTGAGCGGCAACGACGAATTCATCGATGACGACGGCCATGCCAGCAATGCCCGCAACGGAGTGTTCCCCACGCAGAACTGGTCCTGGTCGCCGCGGCCGCAGATCACCATGAAGAAGATCACCGTCGGCCTGAGCAAGATCGCCATCGTCGGCGAGCGGCCGCCGTCATCCACGCTGTACTACGGCCGCTGGAACATGACCGACTTCGATACAGTGATGGGCAACCCCAACATGGAGTTCTCCATTGTGCCCACCGGACGGAACGGCCAGGCATGTCCGTCGCCCGGCTACTACCAGGCCGACGAGCCCGATAACCCGTGCGCCGCGACGCACTTCTGGAGCTTTCATCCGGGAGGCGGAAAGTGGTTGCACGCGGATGGATCGGTGGCGTTTATCGGCTATGAAGCTGGCACGACCGTATTGCCGGTGATGTCGAGCATCGACGGTTCAGGATCCAGTGGTCAGGCTTTGTCAACGCAGCCATGAAAAGCATCAATCCGCTGGGCATGCCCTTGGACGAGTATGTCGCGACCCACCTCCGCGAGATCGCGGTGGCGTTGCTCCTCGTCATGGTTGTGTTGTGCGCCCTGCCGTTCGTCGAACCTCCCGGGGCCACAACGCTCACAGGACGCGTGACGTCGCAGGGGAAGCCGGTCGTATTCGGGACTGTCACCGTGATCACCTCCGACCATCGCACACACTCCGTGCCGATCAGGCCAGATGGCACCTATGTCCTCAAGGGAGTGCCGCATGGCCCAGTGAAGGTCGCCGTATCGAGCCCGAACCCGCAGCCCGTCGTTGAACGGCAGGCCCTTGAGACGGAAGTGGTTGGAAGCGGCACTCAGTCGCAGCCGGCTCGGCCGAAGTCAGCCAGTGGTGGTCCCATGCCAGGCCAACCGGCCGCCGCGTCGGGGCAAGCCAAGGCCGTCGAGGGGGTATCGATTGCCGCGTCGAATGAACGGGGACCGGTGTCCCCCGATCCCGGCCGAAGTCATGCGGCCCATCGGGGTTGGTTTCGGATTCCTGGCCGCTATGCCAACCCAGCCACCTCCGGCATCGGTACGGACGTCGGGCGTGGGCGGACAACGTTGGACCTGTCCCTCGACTGAACTTTCCACGAGGGGGAGCCCACCCCCTACCATTGTGGTTGCTATACTTTTACTCGACTTGTGGCACGGCTTGGGAGGAATCGTTCATGCGTTCTCCTGCAGATTTCCGGACTCTGAAAGCGACTGCGGTGCGTGCGTCGCTGTTTCTGTGCACGATGTGCGTGGCAGGCCTCCTGTTTGCCGCCGAGCCCACGCCGCCACGGGCGGGCATGGCGCAACCCCGCAGTGGCACGACCAACCAATTCGGTTCGGGCACCATCACGCACCGTTCCGATGGCACGAGTAGCCAGACACGGCCCTTTGGCTCGGGTTCCATCACGACTGAACGGGGCCGCGATGGCAAGACGATCACAGGCCACACTCAAAAGTTTGGCTCTGGCACGATCACCCGGTGGTCCGACGGCACGACCACCGAGACTCGGCCGTTTGGGTCCGGTTCGCTCACCACGGAACGGGGCCGCAGTGGCCAGACGGTGACAGGCCACACACAGAAATTTGGATCGGGCACGATCACGAACAGGTCGGATGGCTCGAGCAGCAGGAGCCAGCCATTCGGCAGCGGCACCCTCCAGCGGGATCAGCCCGGGCAAAACTCCGGGAGCGGTCGAAAATAGCCGCGATTGCTGCTCGCAACGGCTGAAAGCAGATCCGCAAACCGCTCTTCTGAGGGCACGTCGCCCAATACAAAGTCGGAGTCGCGGATCATTCAACGCAGGAGAGCTTCATGGAGCGGTCACCTTCCTGAGCTTCACGAGCATCCGGCCGCTGCGTCTCGGGGCGGAGAATTCGTCAGGCCTCGGTTTTCCTGCGGGAGCGATGCAAAGCGATCGAATGTCGCCGTCGAGCCTGTAGATTCCCGTGTACCGACTGGGCTTGATACCCTCGCTCCCCAGGGTTTCCATGTCAAACGTCTTCGGGGAAAGGTCCTCATGGTTCGTGCTCTTGCCTTCGGCGACCGGGACGCTCCTGAACAGCACCGCCCATGAGCCGTCAGCTTGGTAGATGACATGAAGCAGCGACAGGAATTCGGGGTCCACAGGCTTGCCATCCCATTCGACAGATACCACGGCCCAACGCCCCGCCGAGATGGTGCGATCGTCTGGAACGGCAGGAGCGATGGGAGCCTGGGCGTATCCTGCGGACATCACCGCTACGAGAGCCAGGGGAAGCAGGCTCGAGCAGGGGATGAGATGGAGGCTAGCCAGAGAAGGCGCGGGGCGCGTCAGTAGCAGTGGTCGCATGTGGTAGTTGCCTCAGACTGCGAGAGCTTGCGAGCAATCCCGGCAGAAAATACTTTTGCGCGCTCGAGGTCGCGCTCGTCGGGGTGCGTTCTATTCAGGCCCGCTAGAAGCCAAAGCGGCCCCCACGTGTCGTAGCCGCCGCAGGAGAACTCTCCCACGACGCGAAACCCCTTGCGGTTCAAGAGACGGTGCAGAGGCTTGTGCCAGAGCCAAGACAGCCAGGGGAGCCCCGCGGTCGAGAACACGATAGCTGGCATGGTGGGCACAGGGGCGTCAGGCAGGCCGCGGAGCCAATCGTGGAGAGCCTCATGCATCTGGCCGTAATACACGCCCGAGCCGAAGCCGATCAGGAGATGCTGACCAATGCTCGTGTATGAGACTTCCTCGGGGTTGGCTATTTCCGCGTCAAGCACAGAGCCGATGGCTCCGGCGACCTTGGCCGTGTTCCCGTGATGAACGGACTTGCAGAGGATCAGGCAGCGAGGGTGAGACATGGCAGAACCTCCATGTCCGATCTTACGGTCCGCTGGGAGTCAAGAGTCGCCGGGCCAGAGCAAGTCACCGGCCCGAGGTCTTACGAGAATGGACTCGTGTGCTGAGTCACAAGTCACTTCTCCAGAAACGGAATCAGCCGTATCGCCCGCGATTGCGAGAGATACGGCTGGGCTGTCTGGCCTAAAAGTACCCCCACGGGGAGTCGAACCCCGGTTTTCGGACTGAGAACCCGACGTCCTGGGCCACTAGACGATGGGGGCGTGTACTGGCCTGATTTCCACCAGTGGTTCTAGCAGTGTCGGATAGGGTGTCAAGCAGACTTGAACCCCCGCGTTTCTGCCGGAATTCCCGGCATTCGCCAGGCCGAATTCAAGGCCGCGGCCGAAACAATTCCGACCGACGCGGACGCGACCGCCCAATCACAAATCCAACTACGAGCGCTGCCACCGCAGCCCCGGCCACAAGCCACGTCCGACGTGACCGTTCCCGACGGCTCGCCGCCTGCTCGCGATGCTCCCGATCCGCCGACTCCTGCAGATGCTGCATCGCCTCACGCAGCCGGGAAGTCTGAGCCTGCGCCCGGGCGGCAAGCGTGGGCGCCGCCAGGCGTGCCACGCCGGCCGAGGTCGTGGCCGGCTTCCAATCCACGATCTCCCCGTCCCAGGCCAGCGGCAGCCGCCCGTGCCGCGAACCCGTCGAGATCGCCATCTCCACCGCCTCGACAGCCTGCAGCAAGTCGGTTGGCGATCCGCAACGGTCCTCCGGACGCTTTGCCAGCAGTTGCTCCACAATCCGACCCACACCCGCCGGCAGCTCCGGCCGAAAGGCGGCCAGCGGCGTCGGCTGCTCCCGCTGATGCGCGAGCGCCACGGCGAGCGAGGTGGGGCCGGTGAACGGCGGCTGGCCGGCGAGCAGGTGATAGACACTGGCTCCGAGGGAATAGAGATCGCT
Source organism: Planctomycetaceae bacterium (assembly GCA_947464585.1). The sequence goes on from CANHYS010000065.1 coordinate 5,628, forward strand.
GCGCACATCGACCGGCCGGCCCGCGGCCTGCTCCGGGCTCATGTAAAGCGGCGTGCCCAGCGCCATGCCCTGCTGCGTCAGTTCCAGATCATCCTCGAGCACGCGTGCCAGACCGAAGTCGGCGACCTTCACCTCACCAGCCGGTGTCACGAGCAGGTTTTCGGGTTTGATGTCGCGATGCACGATCCCGGCCTGCGCCGATTTCACGAGCGCCGAGCCCACCTGCGACAGCACGCTGATCGCCTGGATCGCATCAAGCGGACCGCGGGCCAACAGCCACGCCTTCAGCGACGGACCGGCGACATATTCCTCGGCGAGGAAGTGGATGCCGTCGACGCAGGCCACCTCGTGAATCTGCACAATGTTGCCATGCACAAGCGCCGCCGCGGCGCGGGCCTCCTGGGAGAATCGCTCCACGGCACCCGGATGCAGCGAGCGGTCACCGCGCAGCACCTTCACCGCCACCTGCCGCCCGAGCGACTGCTGCTCTGCCAGGTAGACATCGCCCATCGCGCCGCGTCCCAGCTGGCGCAGAAGCCGGTAGCCTCCTAGGCTTTTTCCGGAGAGGTTGTCGTGATGGGCGGCGGCAGGGTCAGACTGTGACATGCCCCTTGAGTATCGACGCCGCCCGGCCAACCGGCAAACCCCTTCCCGCACGGCACACCAAGGGACCTCTCCGATGCCACACGGGCGGCGGGCTTGGGCTGCAGGACCGTCTATGCAAGCCCAACGCGCGAGCGACGGACGCTGGCGGGCTCAATCCTCCCGGAACGTTTCTCGTGACGTTTCTCGCGACGTTGGCCCTTTGCGGCGGCCGCCAAAGAGCGTGCGCACTCCGAGGACCGCCAGAGCGAGGCCGCCGGTGGCCGACAGCATCGCCTGGCCGTTGGTGGTGACGTCGAAGATGGCGGCCAGTTCGTCCCTCGTGGGGAGGCTGATCGCAGACGGTAGCCAGGCCGGCTGAGCGGGCGGCGGCAGGCTGCCGGAGGCGAATGGTGCGGCATCCGGAGGCATGGCTCCATAGTGACCGAACTCCTGCGGCGGCTGCAGCGCGGCAGTGATGGCCCCCGAGCCTGCGGATGACATGGGCTGCGACTGCTGGCCGGGCCCATTGATCGTGGCCGCAGCCATCCTCATCCGTGAGGCATGTTCAGCTCCAGGCCCGCCGTGGTCGAGCGCCCTGGCATCTGCATAGGCGGCGGCCGCCGCGGGAGTGAAACCGCTCGAGCCCACGCTGGCCAGAAACGTGCGCAGCCTTGTGGAACAGCTGCCGATCGTGTGGCCATTGTTCTGACCGAAGAGCACGCCGGCGAGTTCGCCGCGTTCGTTGAGAATCGGTCCGCCCGAGTCGCCCTGTCTGGCACCGGCCGACAGTTCCACGAACTCCTTCGGATAGCCCGTGCCCGGTGAGAGATACTCGGTGCAGCGGCCGGTCTGGGCGCGATAGGGGCCGCGACCGTAGCCGGCGATCGTGAGCAGGTCGCCGGGGGCGGGGGGCGTGGCCGCGAGAGGAACCGGTGTCGCCGGCGGCTTCCAGATGACCAGCGCCGCCAGGTCCCACGCCTCGTCCCAACGGACGACGGTGCCGGCGGTCTGAAACCCGTCGGGAAACTGCACGAGCACGGCCGACCGGCTGTCGCGGACAACATGCCAGTTGGTGAGCACGAGCGCCTGCTCGCGGTTGGCATCGACGAGCACGCCCGACCCGAGTGAGGCCCCGGCCTTCTCCGCGGCCACGATCCGCACCACCGCGGGGTGCGGCGTCTGTCCGCTGAGCAGGTAGTCGGAAAAAGCTTCAGGCTCCCAGTTGGTGTTGGGCTGGGGCTGCGCGCCGAAGCCCCACGGCAACTGGGCATCTGCCGGTAGCGGCGCCACAGCGAGCAGCCACACCAACACAAAAAGCACAAAAAGGGGCCAGCCACCAAAAACAGGTGCTTTGGGCAAAATGGTCGCCCGCCTAACCCACATTTGGTGGCTGGCACCTTTTCCCATGTGCGTTCCGCAGGCAGCTATCGCGACGTGCCGCGCGTGGACTGCCGACGCGTCTCCCGATTGATGATCCGCTTGAGCAGCTCGCGTCGAAGACGCTCCCGCTCGCGGAGGGCTTCCTGTTCGGTGGGAACCGCGTTCGCCGGTGAAGAGAGAAGGCCATTTTGGTGGCTGATCATTGGCAATGCTCCTGCCTGCTGGGCGGCGACCGGCCTTCGCCGCATCGCTTGATATCGCCCGGCCCACAGGGATCGCATCAAAAAAATCACCGCCCATGCCGCGGCCGTCACAACCAGCAGGGTTTGCCAACGATGGCCCGCTTCACGACCGCCGTGGTACGGCGCCCGCTGCAGTGGAGGGAACCACCGAAAACCCGGCGGCGCGGAGGTGGTCGTAGAGGGCGACCAGGTGGTCGCGGTCGGAGGTCTCGACCGTCACTTCCACGCTCGTCACAAACACGTCGGGCCCGGAGAAGGCCCGGTCGTGCACGATCTCCTGCACGCTGGCGCCCGCCGCGGCGATCGCGGCGGTGAGCTTGGCGATGCCGCCGGGCCGATCGGTCACCTGCGTCGTAAACCGCCAGAGCCGGCCGTCGGTCGTCAGCCCATGCTTGATCAC